>NZ_RHQO01000022.1:0-73366 GCF_003935475.1 Pseudomonas sp. p99-361
AACACTTGACTCGCTGCGATCTCTCGTAGCGGGAGGCGAATCATACAGCGTTTAGAAGCGCTGTCAACCATCATCTCAACCGCATTCGATCATTCGATCGTAGCCCCTACAGCGCCTTCCGAATCGCTTAACTCATTGAATTTCAAGGAGTTTGTCGTTCCGTTGTCGCTGGAAGTGGGGCGCATTATAAGGGGATTCGAGAGGGCGTCAACCTTTAATTCAAATAAACTTTCAGGGCGCTTAAAAAGCAAAGCGGGGAGGCCTGGCGGCCTCCCCGCTATATAGCTAGACCAGCATTCCCTACAACACGCCAACGCTGCGCAGCTGGCGCACTTCTTCCGCTCCTAGCCCTAACACCTCTTCAAGCACGACCTCGGTATGCTCACCCAACATAGGCGGCGCCAGCCGATACTCGACAGGCGTCGCCGACAAACGTATCGGGCTCGCCACCTGCGGCACATTGCCTGCCAACGCATGCGGGATACTGACCGCCAGCCCGCGAGCCAGCACTTGGGGGTCGCGGAACACCTGGGCAAGATCATTGATTGGCCCACACGGCACACCCGCTGCCTCCAGCTTGCTCACCCATTCGGCCGTGGTCTTGAACACGGTGGCCTGGCGAATCAATGGAATCAGCTCAGCCCGGTTGGCCACACGCAGCTTGTTGGTGGCAAAGCGAGGGTCAGTCGCCCATTGAGGCTGCCCGGCCACTTCGGCGAACTTGCGGAACTGGCTGTCGTTGCCCACGGTAAGAATGAAATCGCCATCCGCCGTCGGAAAATCCTGATAAGGCACGATGTTGGGGTGCGCATTGCCCAGGCGACGGGGCGCCGTGCCCGTGGTCAGGTAGTTCATTGCCTGGTTCGCCAGGCAAGCCACCTGCACATCCAGCAGCGCCATGTCGACGTGCTGACCGACCCCAGTCTGGTCACGGTGGGCGAGGGCAGCCAACATAGCCACCGTTGAGTACAGCCCGGTCAGAATGTCGGTAAGGGCGACACCCACCTTGACCGGGCCTGCGCCTTCCTCACCTTCCGGGCGCCCCGTCAGGCTCATCAGCCCACCCAGCCCCTGGATCATGAAGTCATAGCCAGCGCGCCGGGCATAAGGCCCGGTCTGCCCGAAACCGGTAATGGAGCAATAGATAAGCCGCGGATTGTCGGCCTTGAGGCTCTGGTAATCCAGCCCATAGGCCGCCAGCCCACCCACCTTGAAGTTCTCGATGACGATATCGCACTTCGCCGCCAGCTCACGCACCAGGCGCTGGCCCTCTGGGCGCGTGAAATCGATCGTCACCGACCGCTTATTGCGGTTGGCCGACAGATAATAAGCCGCCTCGCTCGTGTTCTCGCCATTGGCACCTTTAAGGAAGGGCGGCCCCCAGGCACGGGTATCGTCCCCACTGCCCGGCCGCTCGACCTTGATCACGTCAGCCCCCAGGTCGGCGAGGATCTGGCCAGACCACGGACCGGCCAACACGCGCGACAGGTCCAGCACCCGCAGATGTGATAACGCGCCCATGGACTGGCTCCTTATCAATAGAAAGCCTGGATACCGGTTTGCGCGCGGCCCAGGATCAGCGCATGCACGTCGTGCGTACCTTCATAGGTGTTGACCACCTCCAGGTTGACCAGATGACGGGCGACACCGAACTCGTCGGAAATCCCGTTACCACCAAGCATGTCGCGCGCCATGCGTGCGATATCCAGCGCCTTGCCGCAGGAGTTGCGCTTCATGATCGAGGTAATTTCCACCGCCGCGGTGCCTTCGTCCTTCATGCGCCCAAGACGCAGGCAGCCTTGCAGCGCCAGCGTGATCTCGGTCTGCATGTCCGCCAGCTTTTTCTGGATCAGCTGGTTTGCAGCAAGTGGGCGACCGAACTGGTGACGGTCCAGCGTGTATTGGCGGGCGGTGTGCCAGCAGGCCTCTGCAGCACCCAGCGCCCCCCAGGAAATGCCGTAACGGGCCGAATTCAGGCAAGTGAACGGACCTTTGAGGCCACGCACATCGGGGAAGATGTTCTCTTCCGGCACAAACACATTATCCATGACGATCTCGCCGGTAATCGACGCGCGCAGACCGACCTTGCCATGAATTGCAGGCGCACTCAGGCCCTGCCAGCCCTTTTCCAGGACGAAGCCACGGATATCTCCGGCGTCATCCTTGGCCCAGACCACGAATACGTCAGCGATCGGGCTGTTGGTGATCCACATTTTGCTGCCGCTCAGGCGATAACCGCCCTCGACCTTCTTGGCCCGGGTAATCATCGAGCCCGGGTCAGAGCCATGGTTAGGCTCGGTCAAACCGAAGCAACCGATCCATTCCCCACTCGCCAGCTTGGGCAAGTACTTCTGTTTCTGGGCTTCAGTACCGAATTCGTTGATCGGCACCATCACCAGCGAAGACTGAACGCTCATCATCGAACGATAGCCGGAGTCGATACGCTCCACTTCGCGAGCAATCAGCCCATAGCACACATAGTTCAAGCCGCTGCCGCCGTATTGCTCGGGGATGGTCGCACCCAGCAGGCCCACTTCCCCCATTTCGCGAAAAATCGCCGGGTCGGTCTGCTCATGACGAAACGCCTCGAGTACACGCGGGGCCAGCTTGCCCTGGGCGAACTGATAAGCGCTGTCACGCACCATGCGCTCTTCTTCAGTGAGCTGCTGATCCAGCAGCAGTGGATCGATCCAGTTGAAGCTTGCTTTACCAGCCATGAGCGGAATCCTCGAGAAGGGGGCGGAGTTTTTATGTGCCTTTGAGCCTAGGACTGATTGCCCGCTGATACAAACGAGGATTGCGCACCATATAGTGATATTTTGTCACTTCGAAAATCAGAACCCCGTCACATTTTCGGCCTTACGAGTGAGGTTGACGTACATGCGACGCAAGATCCCCAGCACCTCTGCATTGGTTTGCTTCGAGGCCGCTGCGCGTCACCAGAGCTTCACCAAGGCCGCCCAGGAGCTTTCCTTGACCCAGGGCGCCGTCTGCAGACAGATTGCCAGCCTGGAAACGTTCCTTAACGTAGAGTTATTCCGCCGCTTGCGCCGTGGTGTGAAGCTGACCGAGGCGGGCCTGTCGTACAGCCGCCAGGTTGCCGCGCAACTGGACGCAGTCGAGCGCGACACCTTGTCAGTGATGCGACAGCAGGGCGCCAGCGTGATCGAACTGGCAGTAGTACCGACATTCGGTACCCAATGGCTGCTACCGCGCCTCAAAGACTTCCAGCAGCGCCACCCGGAGGTCACCGTGAACCTCACCAACCGCACCCGGCCATTTCTGTTCGCGGACACAACATTCGATGCCGCCATCTATTTTGGTGATGGCGACTGGTCTGGCACACAGTCGCAGCGGCTGATGGGGGAAAACCCGTTACCCGTATGCAGCCCGGCACTGCTTGGCGGGCAAGGCACGCTCGAAGCACGGCATATCGCTGAGCTGCCACTGTTGCAGCAGAGCACGCGGCCGTACGCGTGGCGGCAATGGTTCGCAAGCGTGGCCATGAATGTGGAACGTGACATGACCGGCCCACGCTATGAGCTGTTTTCGATGCTTGCCCAAGCGGCCATGCACGAGATGGGCGTCGCGCTGATACCGCCGTTTCTGATCCAGCGCGAGTTGCAGGAGGGTAGGCTGGTAGTCGCTAACAGACACGTCCTGACTAGCGACAAGGCCTACTATCTGATGATTCCAGAACGCAAGGTGGAGTCCGCATCTCTGCGCGCATTCCGTGACTGGCTGGTGAGCCAAGCGCAGGCATATGCCCAGGAACGGGACAACCTGACCCCGTAGTCAATTATTTTTAACACCTACAGATATATGTATTTGTCGCATATTCGTAAACTGTTACATACGCACAAAAATACCCGCTAATCGTCCTGACTACGGGGCTTTGCGGGTTATTTTGCGACATCGAACAAGCCATCAGCGAGCTGGCCAAAATTTTTTTGTTTTTTTCTCCTAATCTGGAAATAGCCCGTAGTTGATGGGCTGCGACCTTATGCGTGCGACATGCGGTCACAGGGTGACTTGTAGTTTTGACTTCGTTTCGCTCCAGAACCGGTTGAAGCCCTATGGGTTCGTCTGCAAAATGCTTCGCCCGCCCAGGATCCGGCGGGATGGCGCTCCATAGCCACCCAGCACACCATTCGCAGTGCGCTGGCTTTGACAAAAACAAAGGTCACCGCAGGAGAAATAGTCGTGCACATTGGTGTTCCTCTCGAGACGCAGACCGGTGAGACAAGGGTCGCTGCGACCCCCGAAACCATCAAGAAACTGATTGGCCAGGGCCATCAGGTCACCGTTCAACGGGGGGCAGGGCTCAACGCCGCCATTCCGGACAGTGCCTATGAGGCCGTGGGTGCTTCCCTGGGGACCGCAGCCGATGCATACGGCGCCCAACTGGTCCTGAAGGTGGTCGCGCCCAACGACCAGGAACTGGCCCTGATCAACAGCGGCAGCCTGCTGGTAGGTATGCTCAACCCCTTCAACAGCGAACTGATCGGCAAGATGGCCGAACGCGGGATCACCGCCTTCGCGCTGGAGGCCGCGCCCCGCACGTCAAGGGCGCAGAGCCTGGACGTGCTGTCGTCACAGGCGAACATTGCCGGTTACAAGGCCGTGCTGCTGGCTGCCCATCACTACCCACGCTTCATGCCCATGCTGATGACCGCCGCCGGTACGGTCAAAGCCGCCCGGGTACTGATCCTGGGTGCGGGCGTTGCCGGCCTGCAGGCCATCGCCACAGCCAAGCGCCTGGGGGCAGTGATCGAGGCGTCCGACGTACGCCCGGCGGTGAAGGAGCAGATCGAGTCGCTGGGCGCCAAGTTCATCGACGTCCCCTACGAGACCGACGAAGAACGGGCGTGCGCCGAAGGCGTCGGCGGCTATGCCCGGCCGATGCCAGCCAGTTGGATGCAACGCCAGGCCCAGGCCGTGCACGAGCGCGCCAAGCAGGCGGATATCGTCATCACCACCGCATTGATCCCTGGCCGCAAGGCGCCAACCCTGCTCAGTGCCGAAACAGTGGCCCAGATGAAGCCTGGCTCGGTCGTCATCGACCTGGCCGCGGCCCAAGGCGGCAACTGCCCGCTGACCATGGCGGACCAGGTCGTTCAGGCACATGGCGTGACCATCGTCGGCCCTACCAACCTGCCGGCCCAGGTCGGCGCCGATGCCTCGGCGCTGTATGCGCGCAACCTGCTGGACTTCATGAAGCTGCTGTTCGACAAGGACGGCGCACTGACCATCAACCTCGAAGACGACATCGTCGCGGCCTGCCTGATGTGCCGCGATGGCCAGGTCGTCCGCAAGAACGGCTAAGGAGCACGACAATGGAAGACATGCTGATTTCCCACGGCATCTACAACCTGATCATCTTCGTGCTGGCCATTTATGTGGGCTACCACGTGGTGTGGAACGTCACCCCGGCGCTGCACACCCCACTCATGGCGGTCACCAATGCCATCTCGGCGATCGTCATCGTCGGTGCCATGCTGGCCGCCGCCCTGACCGTGACCCCTGCCGGCAAACTGATGGGCACCCTGGCGGTGGCCCTGGCCGCAGTCAATGTGTTCGGTGGCTTCCTGGTCACCCGCCGCATGCTGGAAATGTTCAAGAAGAAAACCAAGAACGAGGCGCAGAAGTAAGCATGAGCATGAATCTGGTAACGCTCCTCTACCTCGTCGCCTCGGTGTGCTTCATCCAGGCGCTCAAGGGCCTGTCGCACCCGACCACCTCGCGGCGCGGCAACCTGTTCGGCATGATCGGCATGGGCATCGCCATCCTCACTACGGTTGGCCTCATCTACAAGCTCGCGGCGCTCTCCATCGGCAACGGTGGGGCTACGACCGGCATCGGTTACGTACTGGTCGGCCTGCTGGTGGGTGGTACCGCCGGTTCGATCATGGCCAAGCGGGTCGAGATGACCAAGATGCCCGAGTTGGTCGCCTTCATGCACAGCATGATCGGCCTGGCTGCGGTGTTCATCGCCATCGCCGCAGTGCTCGAACCGCAGTCGATGGGCATCGTTGCAGCCATCAGCGACCCGATCCCTACCGGTAACCGCCTGGAACTGTTCCTCGGCGCAGCCATTGGTGCCATTACCTTCTCTGGCTCGGTGATCGCTTTCGGCAAGCTGTCGGGCAAATACAAATTCCGCCTCTTCCAGGGCGCACCCGTACAGTTCGCCGGTCAGCACAAGCTCAATCTGATCCTGGGCCTGACCACCATCGCCTTGGGCCTGCTGTTCACGTTCACCGGCCATTACAGTGCCTTCACCCTGATGCTGGCCTTGGCCTTTGTCATGGGTGTGCTGATCATCATTCCGATTGGCGGCGCCGACATGCCGGTGGTTGTTTCAATGCTCAACAGCTACTCGGGTTGGGCAGCTGCGGGTATCGGCTTCTCGCTGAACAACTCGATGCTGATCATCGCGGGCTCGTTGGTGGGCTCTTCTGGCGCCATCCTGTCGTACATCATGTGCAAGGCGATGAACCGTTCGTTCTTCAACGTCATCCTCGGCGGCTTTGGTGGCGATACCGACGCGGGGGCGGCGCAAGGCTCGCAAGAGCAGCGCCCGGTCAAGTCCGGCTCGGCTGACGATGCCACCTTCCTGTTGAGCAACGCCGACAGCGTGATCATCGTTCCGGGCTATGGCCTGGCGGTGGCCCGTGCCCAGCATGCACTCAAGGAACTGACCGAAAAGCTGACCCACAACGGTGTGACCGTGAAGTACGCGATTCACCCGGTTGCGGGGCGTATGCCTGGGCATATGAACGTGCTGCTGGCCGAAGCCGAAGTCCCTTACGACCAGGTCTTCGAGATGGAAGACATCAACGCCGAGTTTGGCCAGGCCGACGTGGTACTGGTGCTGGGCGCCAACGACGTGGTCAACCCGGCGGCAAAAAACGATCCCAAGTCGCCCATTGCCGGCATGCCGATTCTCGAAGCGTTCAAGGCCAAGACCATCATCGTCAACAAGCGCTCGATGGCCAGTGGCTACGCCGGCCTGGATAACGAACTGTTCTACCTGGACAAAACCATGATGGTATTCGGTGACGCCAAGAAGGTCATCGAAGACATGGTCAAGGCTGTGGAATAAAGCGCCGCAGCAAACCCGCCGATATAAAGGAAGCCCCGGTAAGCATCTACCGGGGCTTTCTTTTTATTGATCCGGATCAACGGCTCTACCGAGAGGCTTCTCATACGACCATGGTCGTGGGACGGCAATGGGCGAAATCTCTAGACTGCGCTGCAGTAGTTTCAGCAGCCCGAGATAACAATCCATGTACCGTGACCGTATCCGCTTGTCCTCTCTGCACAGCAAGGTAATGAGTGCGGCTGATGCCGCTGGTCTGATCGAGGACGGCATGACTGTCGGCATGAGCGGCTTTACCCGCGCCGGTGAGGCCAAGGCCGTCCCGCATGCACTGGCCGAACGTGCCAAACAGTCGCCACTGAAGATCAGCCTGATGACCGGCGCCAGCCTGGGCAACGACCTGGACAAGCAACTGACCGAGGCCGGTGTATTGGCCCGCCGCATGCCTTTCCAGGTAGACAGCACCCTGCGCAAGGCCATCAACGACGGCAAGGTGATGTTCATCGACCAGCATCTGTCGGAAACCGTCGAACAACTGCGCAACCAGCAATTGAAGCTGCCGGACATCGCGGTCATCGAAGCCGTGGCCATCACTGAGCAGGGCCACATCGTACCTACTACATCGGTGGGTAACTCGGCCAGTTTCGCCATCTTCGCCAAGCAGGTGATTGTCGAGATCAACCTCTCGCACAACACCAACCTCGAAGGTTTGCACGACATCTATATCCCCACCTATCGCCCGACCCGCACGCCCATTCCGCTGGTCAAGGTCGACGATCGTATCGGCAGCACCGCCATCCCGATCGACCCGGCGAAGATCGTGGGTATCGTCATCAGCGACCAACCGGACTCGCCATCTACCGTGTTGCCGCCAGATGACGAAACCCAGGGTATCGCCAACCACCTGATCAACTTCCTGAAGAAGGAAGTGGAAGCTGGCCGCATGACCAACAAGCTCGGCCCACTGCAGGCCGGCATCGGTAGCATTGCCAACGCCGTGATGTGCGGCTTGATCGAGTCGCCCTTCGAAGACCTGACCATGTACTCCGAAGTGCTGCAGGACTCGACCTTCGACCTGATCGACGCCGGCAAGCTGCGCTTTGCATCAGGCAGCTCCATCACCCTGTCGACCCGCCGCAATGCCGATGTATTCGGTAACCTCGAACGCTACAAGGACAAGCTCGTACTGCGCCCGCAGGAAATCTCCAACCATCCGGAGGTCGTGCGGCGCTTGGGCATCATCGGTATCAATACCGCGCTGGAGTTCGACATCTACGGCAACGTCAATTCCACCCACGTGTGTGGCACCAGGATGATGAACGGGATCGGTGGCTCGGGTGACTTCGCCCGTAACGCCCACCTTGCTGTATTCGTTACCAAGTCGATTGCCAAAGGCGGTGCAATTTCCAGTGTGGTGCCAATGGTCAGCCATGTGGACCATACCGAACACGACGTGGACATCCTGGTCACCGAACAAGGTTTGGCCGACCTGCGTGGCCTGGCCCCGCGCGAGCGGGCACGCGTGATCATCGACAACTGTGTGCACCCAGACTACCGCGCGGCACTGAACGATTACTTCGAGCGCGCTTGCCAACGTGGCGGCCATACGCCACATATCCTGCGCGAAGCGCTGAGCTGGCACGAGAACCTGGAAGAAACCGGCCGCATGCAAGCGAGCTGATCCAGCGGCGGCCTGGAACAGCAGCCCCGCTTCTGCTGTTCCAGCCCATTCGCGTTTCACGTCCAGACACAAGAATATCCAGAACTGTACTACTGTACCTGTCCTAGGCTTCTTTCAAGCCTGCGGAACATCGCCACATACCAAAAATGCACCATAAAGATGCAGACCAGTACAGTTTCGCCTGTTTCGAGTGCAACAGTAGGGTTACACAGTTAACTGAGCCATCGTCTTTCGCATGAACTGTATCTACTGTTCTGGACAAGAGAGGAGGATCATTGGCATCAGTTAAATCACTACCTAATCCCGCCATAAGCGGAAGGATGAAGCATCATGGAACGTACCCTCAGTTCCGGTCTGGTTTTTGAAAGCAACGCCCAGCAATCCAACGCATCGCTGCCGCTGCGCGTACTGTCCACTCTGCTGCTGTGGCAGCGCCGCATGGCAAGCCGCCGTCAACTGGCTCGCCTGGACGCTCGCCTGCTGGCCGACGCTGGCATCAGCGAGTCGCAGCGTTACGAAGAGCTGAGCAAGCCTTTCTGGCGCTAAGCACCGGCTTGCCGGCTTCGGCCGGCACCGCGAATTCCTGAAACCCGTTGCAGGCAACTGCGACGGGTTTTTTGTTTGTGGCATGCAGAGGTCAGCGCCAAGCGCTGAAAAGGTACAGTTTGTGTAGTACAAATCCAAACCGATACAGTTCACGGCCCGTTCTTCGTTAACATCTGGAAACACCCGCGCGTGATACGCTTGGCTTGGCAGTCTGGTAGAAACCACTGTCATAAGTACCGCGACCAGCAATGCGAGCGTCCGATAAGCAGAACCACCCGACCCGAGTTCAGGAGTGCACGAAATGTCCCGTAAATATCTGATTGGCGCCGCTCTTATGCTGAGCCTGGCTGGCACCGCAAACGCCACCAGTTTCGTCGTCACCACTGACGCTGTAGTAGGGGCAGTAGCTGCGTCCACCGACGCCACCTCGGATGTTTCTTCGTCGTTCCGTGACGATAAAATCGTCCAGGCCGCCCGTGACGACGCTGCCAGCTTCGTAGGCAGCCAAGGCGATATCCGCGGTGCCAAGCTGGAAAGCGCGTTCCGGCACATCCGCGCACAAATGCCAAGCCTGCAGGCCAGCGACGCCGAACTGGCCCAGGCCATTCTGGCAATCTAAGCGCCGGCAAGCGCCCAGGCTGTGCCGGGTGCCCCCGTACCGCCAGGCCAGCCCTCGCCACCCTTACTTCCAGTTGTCGTAGAGCCCATGCGTTATCTGTTGCCGCTGCTGTTTTCCCTTGCCGGCATGGCCAGCGCCCATGCCATGGACACCACTACCCAAGGCCTGGTGATCTCGGCCTACGCCACCAGCCAGGTCACCACTGCACCCTTTGATCGCAAATTGGTGCGTGAGGCCCGTGACGATGCCGCGGTATTCGTCGCCACCCATGGCCAGATCCGCGGTGCTCGGCTGGAAGTTGCCCTGGAATCATTACGCCATAATTGCGCACGGCAGGGCGTTGGCGATCTGGAACTGGCGCAAGCAATTCTCGTCCAATGACTACATCTGACTCCCTGTAATTTTTCGGAGATGCTCCATGCGTAAACCGCTGATTGCCGCTACCCTCGGCATGCTGCTGCTGGCTGACCTGGCCCAGGCACAGACCCTGGTGGCCACCAGCAACATCATCGTGCGTGCCTTTGGCCGCTCGATCGACTTCACCTCGGACACCACCACTTCGATCCGCGACTCGAAAGTGGTACGCGAAGCCCACGACGACGCAGCCAGCTTCGTGGCCAGCAACGGGGACATCCGTGGCGCGCAGCTCGAAGCTGCCCTCACCACCCTGCGCGAGCGTGTTCCGGAAGCACGCGGCGCCAGCGACCAGGTATTGGCCGAAGCCATCCTCGCACTGTGAAGCCCGTGCGTGCCTGGCTGCTCGGCTGCGCCCTGACGCTGCTCGGCACGCCCGCCCTGGCCGGCCTGCAGCTCGAGCTGCAGTCGTCCGGCCTCGACCCACAGCAGACCCAAGCCAGCCAGGCCCTGCTTGACGAGGCCATGGCCAAGCTGCCCCCGCGCTTCAAGCAGCAACTCGACCGCCGCGTGCAGGTCAGCTGGAGCGACAACATGCCAGCCGACGCCTATGGGCAGGCCACGCTGGTGTCCACGCTTCAGCTCAACCGTCGCCTGCTGCCCGGGCTCACCGATGGCAGTGCCGCCATTGAGCGCACCAACCGCCCTCATGGCACCGTGCGACAAGAGCTACTGGCCACTGTCCTGCACGAGCTCAGCCATATCTACGACCGTGCGCGCCTATGGCCCAGCCGTGAAAGATCGCTGATTGCCCGCTGTAAACGCCAACAGGGCACCGTGGGCAAAATCGGCCTGCCTGAGGAATGCCGCGGCCAGGCTGAGCGCCGCTTCACCCTGAGCGATGACCCACGCCTGCTTGACCTGGCCGGCTGGCCGCAATACGTGGGCCGCCGGGGTGAGCGTGAGCAGCACAACGGCCAGTTCGTGCGCAGCCCCGACAGCTATGAACTCAGCAGCCCCAAGGAATACCTCGCGGTGAACATGGAGTACTTCCTCCTGGACCCGAGCTACGGTTGCCGCCGCCCGGCGCTCAACCAGTACCTGCATGAGCATTTCGGCTGGGCGCCGCCACAGAACACTTGCGCCAAGGGCTTGCCATTCATCAATGCCGGTAGCGACTTCGCCCGCCAGCCACTGGGCGAAATCGACCCCGAACGGGTTTATGAAGTGGACTACCTGCTGGCCGAAGCCAACCAGAACCTGGTCAGCCGCTGGGGCCACAGCATGCTGCGCCTGGTCATCTGCAAACCCGGCCGCCCCCGCGGGCCAGACTGCCGCCTCGACCTGGACCAGAGCCTGGTGCTGTCATACCGCGCGTTCGTCAACGATGTGCAGCTATCGAGCTGGGACGGCCTGGTCGGCGTCTATCCATCGCGCCTGTTCGTGCTGCCGCTGGGCCAGGTCATCGACGAATACACCAAGACAGAGCTGCGCAGCCTGGCCTCGGTGCCCTTGAAGCTGAACCGCGAAGAGGTTGAAAACCTGGTGCGCCAGGCTGCCGAAATGCACTGGAGCTACGACGGCAACTACTGGTTCCTGTCCAACAACTGTGCCGTAGAGTCATTGAAGTTGCTGCGCAGCGGCACCGCCAACCCGCAATTGAATGACCTGGACAGTATCATGCCCAACGGTTTGCTGGCCGTGCTCAAGGGTAGGGGGCTGGCCGACACGAGCGTGCTCGACAACCCCCGCGAGGCGCTGCGCCTGGGCTACCGCTTCGACTCCTACCGCGAGCGGTACCAGGCGATGTTCGAGGTGCTGCGCAAGCAATTGCCGATCCAGCAGCAACTGGTAGAAGACTGGCTGGCCTTGAGCGCCGAGCAACGTCGCCCCTGGTTCGCCCAGGCCGACCTGCGCACCAGCGCTGCGCTGCTGCTGCTGGAGCAGGCCAGCCTGCGCCGGCAACTGTTGCTGGCCCAGGACGAGGTCAAGCAGCGCTACCTGAATGCCGCAGCGTTGAAAGATGGCAGCGTCAACAAGGCCGATGCCACCCTCAAGCAAATGCTTGCCAACAGCGGCTTCCTCAGCCGCCCGGCAGAATTGCTCGACAGCAAAGGCTATGGACTGCCGCAGCCCGAAGAACGCGAACGCCTGGAACGGGAGAGCAAGGAACGGCAGGCCCGGTTGCTGCGCCTGAGTACCAACCTGGACAAGGAGGTGAGGGCGCTGCTGGACCCTTCGCGGGCCAGGGAAATTTCTGCGGTAGAGGCCAATGTGAAGCAGATAGGCGAGCATTTGCGGGCACTGCACAAGGCTGCAGGTGGCCTGCAGTTGTAATGGCGCCTATCCGCGGCGAGCCGGCTTCCACCTAGTGGAGTTGGCTTGCCAGCGGCAGGACCCGCAGCACGAGCACAGCATCTTAAAGGCGTTCCCCGTGCTCCCCCGGCAAATCCTCATCAAGGTGCAGCCAAGGCAACCGGCTGCCTACCCAGATATGGCGGTTGGCGCGCACGCCCTCCGGGTGGTCGAGGGTGGCCACGGTCACATCGATGGTCTCGGGACTGTGCGTGGTCACCAGCGCCACATGGGCCCCACACCTCCCACAAAAGTAACGGCTGCAACTGGGCGGGGCCACGTAGCAGTTCGGCTTACCCGTTAACCAATGGAAATCCGAGCGGGGTAGGGTGAGCCAGGTCACGACCAGCCCACCACTTACCCGCCGACAGATCGTGCAGTGGCAGTGGGCGATGTCCGTCAGGTCACCCGCCAGCCGATACCGCAACGCGCCGCAATGGCAGCCACCCTCGGTCACATGCTGCATCATCTACCTCTCGTCGCCTTTGCTTCAGCGAAAGCTGGCTGAAAGCTTGTGCTCATAGGATAGCGCCACCACCGGCACAAGACCGGTCAGCCAGGGCACCCGGTAACAACCGCGCCCGGCCCAATCAACAACAACAATGGTGATCCTGATGTATTCCTGTGCCCGCCTTCGCGCAATCCCCCTCCGCATGCTCCCCGTGCAGCGCCAAACGCGCTGACCCGCCCGAATCGACGTTCCTTTCGTAGCGCCACGCCTGGAGTATTGCCATGCTGACCTTCCTCGGCTTCGCCATGGTCATCACCTTCATGTACCTGATCATGACCAAGCGCCTGTCGGCCTTGATCGCGCTGATCCTGGTACCGATCCTGTTCGCCGTGTTCGGCGGTTTTTCCGCCAAGATCGGCCCGATGATGCTCGAGGGCATCAGCAAGCTCGCGCCTACCGGCGTGATGCTGATGTTCGCAATCCTGTATTTCGCCCTGATGATCGACTCCGGCCTGTTCGACCCGGCCGTGCGCAAGATCCTCAAGCTGGTCAAGGGCGACCCGCTGAAAGTCTCGGTGGGTACCGCCGTACTGGCCCTGGTGGTTTCGCTCGACGGTGATGGCGCCACCACTTACATGATTTGCTGCGCCGCCATGCTGCCGATGTACAGCCGCCTGGGGATGAGCCCGCGAATCATGGCCGGCCTGACCATTCTGGCCGGCGGCGTGATGAACATGACCCCTTGGGGCGGCCCGACCGCACGTGCCGCCAGCGCCCTGCACGTGGACCCGTCGGACATTTTCGTGCCGATGATCCCGGCCATGTTGTTCGGCGTACTGGCCATCCTGGCCATTGCCTACCTGTACGGCAAGCGTGAGCGTGCCCGCCTGGGTGAACTGCACCTGCCAACCGATGACACCGACCATAGCGATATCACCGTTTCGCAATTCCCTGAGGCCCGCCGCCCCAAGCTGCTGTACTTCAATGGCGCGCTGACTGCCGCCCTGATGGTCGCGCTGATCGCCGGTATCCTGCCGCTGCCGGTGCTGTTCATGATCGCCTTCAGCATTGCCATGATCGTCAACTACCCCTGCCTGCAACAGCAGAAAGACCGCATCGCCGCCCATGCCGGCAGCGTGCTGGCAGTCACTGGGTTGATCTTCGCCGCGGGCATCTTCACGGGCATTCTGTCGGGCACCGGCATGGTCGATGCCATGTCCAAGAGCCTGCTGGCAGTCATCCCTGAAGCGATGGGCCCCTACATGGCAGTGATCACCGCAATCGTGAGCATGCCGTTCACCTTCTTCATGTCCAACGACGCGTTCTACTACGGGGTTTTGCCAGTGTTGGCCGAGGCCGCCAGCCACTACGGCATCAGCCCGGTTGAAATGGCCCGCGCATCGATCGTCGGCCAGCCGGTACATCTGCTCAGCCCACTGGTGCCCTCGACCTACCTGCTGGTAGCCCTGGCCGGTATCGAGTTTGGCGATCACCAGCGCTTCACGCTCAAGTGGGCAGTGCTGGTGTGCCTGTGCATAATGTTCGCCGCGCTGCTGATGGGCATTTTCCCGCTGTTCAGTAGTCTTTAATAAACGCGTATTACCCCACCGCGACGCGCCCTGCAGGGCGCGTCGCCTTTACCGCTCGAAGGAAACAACATGGAATGGCTGACCAGCCCGGAAATCTGGGTTGCCTTTTTTACCCTCACCGCGCTTGAGATCGTCCTCGGGATCGACAACATCATCATGATCTCGATCCTGGTCAGCCGCATGCCCAAGCACATGCAGCCGCGCACCCGGATCTTCGGCCTGGCCCTGGCCATGGTCACCCGCATCATGCTGCTGTTGTCGATCACCTGGGTCATGCGCCTTACCGCCGACCTGTTCGTGGTGCTCGGCCAGGGCATCTCCGGGCGTGACCTGATCCTGTTCTTCGGCGGCCTGTTCCTGCTGTGGAAAAGCTCCCAAGAGATCTACCACGGCCTGGAAGGTGAGGACGAAAACGATGAAGCGCCCAAAGGCGCAGGTGGCAAGTTCTTCTACACCATCATTCAGATTGCCATCATCGACATCGTGTTCTCGCTGGACTCGGTGATCACCGCAGTAGGCATGGTGTCCCACGTGCCAGTGATGATCGCTGCCATCGTCGTGGCCGTACTGGTGATGATGCTGTGCGCCGGCGCCATCAGCAACTTCATCGACAAGCACCCATCGCTGAAGATGCTCGCACTGTCGTTCCTGATCGTGGTCGGTACCGTACTGATCGCCGAAGCGTTCGACGTGCACGTGCCCAAAGGCTACGTCTACTTCGCCATGGCCTTCTCGCTGGCGGTAGAGGCCATCAACATTCGCATGCGCACTGCCCTGGCCCGCAAGGACGGCAAAGAGCATGACCCAGTGAAACTGCGCAAGGACATTCCGGGTCAGTAAGAGCGGAACGTACAGGACAGCGGGGGCCCTTCGGGGCCCCTTTTTCATTTTTGAATGGCTGCTACGTGGCGCCGGCAAGACCGGCAATGATTCATTCACGGTATGTTTCAAATTGATGACTACCGTGCGAAGCTGGCAAGCACTGCGCAAAACAGCTAAAGCTTTGAGTGAGCAATGAAAACCTATTCGAACGCTCACGTTTCTTCCCTTGGCCCCATGGGCCTGTGCTTCAGGGGGCCTTCGCCATGCTGACCCTGCTCAACCTGCTCTCGGCCGTAACGCTACTGGTCTGGGGCACCCATATCGTGCGCACCGGCATCCTTCGGGTATTCGGCTCGAATCTGCGGCGCATCATTGGCCAGAACATGAACAAGCGCCCGCTGGCATTCATTGCCGGCATTCTGGTCACTGCCATGGTGCAAAGCAGCAACGCCACGGCCATGCTGGTCACCTCGTTCGTCGGCCAGGGCCTGATGGCCATGACCCCCGCCTTGGCAATCATGCTCGGCGCCGATGTCGGCACTGCGCTGATGGCCCGGGTACTCACGTTCGACCTATCCTGGCTGTCGCCGCTGTTGATCTTCCTCGGCGTCATCTTCTTCCTTTCGCGCAAACAGACGCGGGCTGGCCAATTGGGCAGGGTGGGTATCGGGCTGGGCCTGATCATCCTGGCGCTGGAGCTGATCGTACAGGCCGCCGCGCCCATCACCCATGCCCAGGGCGTGAAGGTGCTGTTCGCCTCGCTGACGGGCGACATCATGCTCGATGCCCTGGTCGGGGCGATGTTCGCCATGGTCTCTTATTCCAGCCTGGCGGCCGTTCTGCTCACGGCGACCCTGGCCGGTGCCGAGGTCATTAGCCTGCCGGTGGCCATTGGCCTGGTAGTCGGCGCCAACATCGGCAGTGGCCTGCTGGCGTTCATCAGCACCAGCATGCAGAACGCCGCCGGCCGCCGGGTGGCCTTGGGCAGCCTGCTGTACAAGCTGATCGGCCTGGTGTTGATCATTCCCGTACTGCACCCGCTGGTAGGCTGGATGGACTCGCTGAGCTTCAGCCCGCAAGAGCTGGTCATCGGCTTCCACCTGCTCTACAACACCTCCCGTTGCTTGCTGATGCTACCCACGGTCAACCCCATGGGTCGGTTGTGCAATGTGCTGCTGCCCGAGCGGGAACACAGCAACGGCCAGATCCGTGCGCGCCACCTCGACGCGTCCGCACTGGAGACCCCCAGCCTGGCCCTGGCCAATGCCGCACGGGAAACCCTGCGCCTGGGCGACATCGTCGACAGCCTGCTCGAAGCCATGCTGGGGGCCCTGCGGGGCACCCAGACGGCGCTGCCCCAGCAGGTACGCGCCCTGGGCGAAGATGCCGACGCCCTGTACAGCGCGATCAAGCTGTACCTGGCGCAGATGACACGCGAGGACCTCAGCGAGCAAGACAACCGTCGCTGGGCGGAAATCATCGAAGTGGCTATCAACCTCAAGCTGGCCTGCGATCTCATCGAGCGCATGCTGCGCAAGGTCCAGCAGCAGAAGACCAGCCAGCGCCGGGAGTTTTCCCAGGTCGGCCTGGAAGAGCTGACCGGCCTGCAGGAACAATTGCTGGCCAACCTGCGCCTGGGCTTGTCGGTGTTCCTCAGCGCCGACCCGGAAAGCGCCCGCTTGCTACTGCGCGAAAAACGCCGGTTCCGGGCCCAGGAGCGGCGCCTGGCCCACGCCCACGTCAGCCGCCTGCAGCGCAAAGTCATGCAAAGCCTCGAGACCAGTTCGCTACACTTGGAGCTGATCGCCGACATGAAGCGTTTGAACTCTTTGTTCTGTAGCAGTGCCTATGTGGTACTGGGCGGCTCGGACACCGGCGGGTTGATGCTCGACAGTGTGCCAGACGAAGCCAGCCATGATTCTGCCTAGCTGAGGACCCTAGCTCGCCCATGCGTTGCCTGATGTTCGTTTGCATCCTGATCTGCAGCCTGCCCACTTTCGCCCTCGACCGGTCGCGGGTGGAAGGCTACCTGTTGCCCAACGGCCTGCAGGTGATTCTGAAAAATGGCTACGAGCGTGACCATGTGGCGATACGCCTGGTGGTCGGGGTTGGGCTGGATGATTTCGATTGCGCGCAGAAAGAGCTGCCACACCTGCTTGAGCACCTGCTGTTCAGCGGCATCGATGAAACCGGCGAAGGCGGCCTGGAAGAGCGCCTGCAGGCGCTGGGCGGGGAATGGAACGCCTTTACCAGCAGTGCCGATACTACTTTCGTCATCGAAGCACCGGCGCGCAACCAGCGCAAGGTACTCGACCTGTTGCTGGCGGTCATCCGCGATACCCACATCGATGCCAAGGCCCTGGCCACCGCCAAACGCATCATCGAACGCGAGGATGGCGGCCACTACGGCCACCTGCAGCGCTGGCTCGACCGTCAGGACATCGGCCACCCCGCCAGCGACCAACTGGCCACCGAGCTGGGCCTGAAGTGCCCAGAGCGCTCCAACGTCGACGACATGACCCTGGAACAGGTCCAGGCCCTGCGCGACCGCTGGTACGCCGCCAACAACATGACCCTGATCATGGTCGGTGGCCTGGACCGCCTGTTGCCAGCCTATCTGGAACGCTCGTTTGGCGAGCTGCCGGCCACCGAGCCAGAAGAGCGCCGCAACCTGGATAGCATCACCCAGCAAGCCGAGCAGCGTCGCGATCTGACCCGTGGCTGGCTCGGTGACAGCGTGAAACTGCACTGGCTTTTCATCGAGCCGGTACTGGACAACGACCACCAGGCCACCCTCGACCTGCTGGCACGCTACCTGGACTGGGCCATCTACGACCAGCTGCGCCTGCGCAATGGCTTGTCCTATGGGCCCTCGGTGCAGCGCGAAAGCTTCGGTGACACCGGCCTGCTCAGCGTCAATGCCGACCTGGAGCGCGATGACATCGACAAGGCCGTAGCGGTCATGCAGCGGTTGTTCAAGCACCTGCGCAAAGAGGGGCTGGACCCGGATACGTTCGCCCGCATCAAGGATGCCAGTGTCGCCAAGGAAAGCTGGAGCACCCAAGGCAACAGTGCGTTGGCCGATTACTACTGGGGAGCGCTGAACGACTACACCGACGGCCGCTTCACCAACCCGGTGCGCAAACTGCGCCAGGTCACCCTGGAGCAGGCCAACCAGGCGATGCGGGAATTGCTCAAGGAAGACGGCTACGTACGCATTGAAAAGCCGCTGCTGGGTTATGACGAATTCTATGGGCTGGGTGCCCTGTTGGTAGGGCTGATCGTGGCCGCGGGGCTGTTGCGCTGGCGGCGGCATGGCCCACAGCGGCCGAGCGGTGCTACACGCCGGCGGTGAATCAGCGGTATTCTTTTGCCAGTACTGGCCTCTTCGCGGGTAAACCCGCTCCTACAGGGACCCCACTGTTGCAGAAGCTGTGGTGATCCTGTGGGAGCGGGTTTACCCGCGAAGCGGCCGGCACAGCCACCCAACTCTCTCCTGTTGTAGAGCCAATGCCCCAGATCCCCCGCATCGTCCAGCGCATCATCGAACTGCTCAAACGCTATCCCGGCATCATCGCGCTTGGGGGTTTTCTTTCCGGCATCGGCAGCTTCATCCTGGTCGACCGCCAGGCCGGCCTGGCCAGTTGGGTTGCCGTGCTGATGCTGGTGAGCTGGGTGTGGCTGATGCTGGAAAACACACTCACCGGCCTGTTCGCGCGCATGTTCAACCGCGAAATCCCGCAGCCACTGCTGCGCTACGCCACGCAGATGATCCACCAGGAAACACTGTTCTTCGTTTTACCCTTCTTCTTCATCACCACGACCTGGAACAGCGGCCAGCTGGTGTTCACCGGCCTGCTCGGCGCTGCCGGCCTGGTGTCGATCATCGACCCGCTGTACTACAAATGGCTCGCTCCGCGGCGCTGGCTGTTCCTGGCGCTGCATACCCTGACCCTGTTCGCTGCGTTGCTCACGGCGCTGCCGATCATCGTCCACCTGACCACCGCGCAAAGCTTCAAGCTGGCGCTGATCATCGCCATGGCGCTGTCGTTTCCCAGCTTGGCCAGCAGTTTTCCGATCAATAACTGGCGCCGGGCTGTGGCCTTGTTGCTGGTCACGCTGTCGGTGGGTGCTGGCGGCTGGTTGTTGCGCTCCTGGGTCCCGCCGGCAACCCTGTGGATGACCGAGGTGGCGGTGAGCACCGAAGTGCTGAACCGCCAGCCAGGCGAGTCGCTGCACGAAATTGCCGCCAGCAGCATTCGCAGCAGCGGCTTGTACGCCTATACCGCCATCAACGCACCACGCGGCCTGAATGAGCGGATCTACCACGTGTGGCAGAAGGACGGCCAGGAGGTGGACCGCATTGCCCTCGACATCCACGGTGGGCGCAAGGAAGGCTACCGGGCCTGGACGCACAAGCAGAACTTCCCACCCAACCCGGTGGGGAGGTGGCAGGTGCGGGTTCTGACCGAGGATGGCCAAGTGATTGGCGTACTGCGCTTCAAGGTGGTCGACGATGCGCCAGCCGGGTAATCAACACCTGCTGGTACACAGCACATAATCACCAAACAGCCCCGGCCTGCTGCGCTATGATCAGCCCCTGAGCCTTAGCGCCGAGTCAGTTGCATGGAGCCTATGACCACCCCCAGCCTCACTCTGGATACCAGCAGTCAACCGGCCTGCCTGCGCATTGCCGGTGACTGGACCTTGGCGCACTACGCCAGCCTGAAACGCGACAGCGAGCGGCTGCGTGCGCAATACACCCCCGACACCGTCGCCGACCTCAGCCAGTTAGGGCGCCTGGACACGGCCGGTGCGTCGCTGCTGGCCGAACTGCTCGGCACCGAGCGTCTGTCGCGCTGCACCCACGATCTGCCGGAAGCCAGCCGGGCGCTGCTGAAGAATGTCTACCAATCGGTCCAGGACTACTGCATCCCGGTCAAGGAGCCCGAGCGCAACGTGCTGCTGTTGCTGCTGGAGCGTATAGGCTGCGCCGTCGGCACCCTGTGGCAAGACAGCATGCAACTGCTCGGTTTCATCGGCGTCATCCTCGAAACGTTGCTACGCCGTGCCCTACAGCCACACCGCTGGCGCATCACCCCGGTGGTCGCCCACATCGAACAGACAGGGCTGGATGCCGCGCCAATCGTGGCCTTGCTGACCTTTCTGGTGGGTGCCGTGGTGGCCTTCCTTGGCGCCACGGTGCTGGCCGACTTCGGCGCAACGGTGTTCACCGTCGACCTGGTGGCGTTCTCGTTCCTGCGCGAGTTCGCCGTGTTGCTCACCGCCATCCTCATGGCCGGCCGCACCGCCAGCGCATTTACCGCGCAGATCGGCTCGATGAAAGCCAATGAGGAAATAGACGCGATCCGCACCCTGGGCCTCAACCCAATGGAACTGCTGGTGGTCCCCCGGGTGCTGGCCCTGCTGATTACCCTGCCGCTGCTCACGTTCGTCGCCATGCTTTGCGGCATCGTCGGCGGGGCCGTGGTGTGCGCCCTGTCGCTGGGCATTTCGCCGGCCATGTTCCTGTCATTGCTGCAAAGCGATATTGGCGTGCAGCACTTTCTGGTCGGCCTGGCCAAGGCGCCGTTCTTTGCCTTTCTGATTGCCGCCATTGGCTGCCTGGAAGGCTTCAAGGTCAGCGGCAGCGCCGAGTCGGTCGGTGCACACACGACTTCGGCCGTGGTGCAGTCGATCTTCGTGGTTATCGTGCTCGACGCGGTGGCCGCGCTGTTCTTCATGGAGATGGGCTGGTGAACCGACGTGAGAGCGTGATCGAAGCCCGCGGCATCTGTAACCGCTTTGGCCGGCAAGTGGTGCATGAAAACCTCGACCTGGACCTGTACCGCGGCGAGATCCTTGCCGTGGTGGGCGGCTCTGGTAGCGGCAAGTCCGTGCTGCTGCGCAGTATCATCGGCCTGCGCCGCCCCAACGAAGGGCAGATCAAGGTGTTCGGCCAGGACCTGGCCGGCCTGCGCGAAACGCAGCGCTCATTGGTCGAACGGCGTTTTGGCGTACTGTTCCAGAAGGGCGCGCTGTTCTCTTCCCTGACAGTGACCGAGAACGTTGCCCTGCCACTGATCGAGCATACCGGATTATCCCGCGCCGATGCCGAGCACCTGGCCGGGGTAAAGCTGGCATTGGCCGGGCTGCCGATCTCGGCGGCCGACAAGTACCCTGCTTCTTTGTCGGGGGGCATGATCAAGCGCGCAGCGCTGGCCCGGGCCCTGGCCCTGGACCCGGACATACTGTTTCTCGACGAGCCGACCGCAGGCCTGGACCCGATCGGCGCTGCGGCCTTCGACCAGTTGATCCTCACCCTGCGCGATGCCCTCGGCCTGTCGGTGTTCCTGATTACCCACGACCTTGACACCCTGTACACCATCACCGACCGCATCGCCGTACTGTCGCAGAAAAAGGTCCTGGTGGCCGGCCCATTGGCCGAGGTCGAACAGACCAACGACGCCTGGATCCAAGAATACTTTCACGGCCCACGCGGGCGCGCAGCCGAGCAGGCCGCCACCCGCACTGGCCAGGAGCGCTGAGCAATGGAAACCCGAGCCCATCACGTTCTTATCGGCCTGGTCACCGTCCTGGTGGTAGCCGGTGCCATGCTGTTCGGCCTGTGGCTGACCAAGTCCAGCGTCGACGATGCGTTCAAGGACTACGAAGTCGTGTTCAACGAGGCAGTTTCCGGCCTGTCTCGTGGCAGCCCGGTGCAGTACAACGGGATCAAGGTGGGTGACGTTTCCACCCTGCGCCTGGACCCTAAAGACCCGCGTCGGGTATTGGCACGGGTGCGCCTTAGCGGCGACACCCCAGTCAAAGAAGACACCCAGGCCAAGCTGACCCTGGCCGGGGTGACCGGCAACTCGTTCATCCAGCTGAGCGGCGGTACCCCACAGAGCCCCGAGCTGAAAGGCAAAGACGGCAAGCTGCCGGTGATCATCGCCTCGCCATCGCCCATCTCGCGCCTGCTCAATGACAGCAGTGACCTGGTGACCAACATCAACTTGCTGCTGCACAACGCCAACCAGATGTTCTCCGAGGGCAACATCGGCCACCTCAGCAATACCTTGGCCAACCTCGACAAGACCACCGGCGCCTTCGCCGGGGAGCATGGCAGCATCAGCCAGGCTATCGAGCAACTGGTCCAGGTAGGCAAGCAGGCCAGCGCGACCCTGGCCGAAACCCAGGTGCTGATGCGCAATGCCAATGGATTGCTGGGCACCGAGGGCAAGCAGGCCATCGGCAGCGCCGAGCAAGCCATGCAGTCGTTAGCGCAGAGCACTGCCACCATCAATAGCCTGCTGAAGGACAACAGCGAAGCCATCGGCGACGGCGCCCAGGGCCTGAACCAGCTGACCCCGGCCATCCGCGAACTGCGCGAAACCCTCAACGCACTCAAAGGCATTTCCCGGCAACTGGAAGCAGACCCCAGCGGCTACCTGCTCGGCCGCGACAACAACAAGGAGTTCCAGCCATGAAATCGTCGCTGCGCTTAGTGGCTTTGGCGGTCACGATTGGGCTGGCCAGCGCCTGCTCGATCCTGCCCACGAGCGACCCTGTGGACCTGTATCGCTTGCCCATCAACCAGGTCAGCCGCAGCGCGCCGCCGCTGGACTGGTCATTGCGCCTGAACAAACCGCTGGCCAGCGAGGTATTGGCCGGGCCACGGATTGCGGTCATCCCGCAGGGCAATGTGGTCAGCAGCTACAAGGGCGCGCGCTGGAGCGATCCGGCCCCGATGCTGCTGCGCAACCGGCTGCTCGACGGCTTTCAGCGCGACGGCCAAGTGCAGCGCCTGAGCGCCGACGACAGCAATTTGCAGGCTGACTACGAGCTGGCTGGCGAGTTGCAGGCGTTCCAGAGCGAATACCGCGCGGACGGCACCGTGGAGGTGGTGATCCGCTATGACGCACGGCTGGTGCAAGGCCGCACTCAGCGTATCCTCGCCAGCAAACGCTTCGAAGTCCGCCAGCCGCTGGCAGACAAGCAAGTAGCCGGGGTAGTGGCCGGGTTTGGCCAAGCGTGCGACCTACTCACCGGGCAGGTGGTCGAGTGGGCGATTGCCCAGGCAGGCAGCAGCACAACCCGCTAGTGTTTACCCTTTGATGCGATGCAGGCCTGCAGATCGTTCAGGCAAAGAACCAGTAACACACGCAGATGGCTGCCACTACACCAGAGAACTCGGCCAGCAGCGCACACCCTACCGCATGCCGCACACGCTGGATGCCCACCGCGCCGAAATACACCGCCAGCACATAGAAAGTGGTCTCGGTACTGCCCTGGATGGTTGCCGCCACCAGGGCAGGGAAGCTGTCTACCCCTTGGCTCTGCATCGTCTCAATCAGCATTGCCCGCGCCGCGCTCCCGGAGAACGGCTTGACCAACGCTGTCGGCAGGCCTTCGACAAAACGCGTGTCCAGGCCCAGCCAGTTGACCGCATGGCGAATACCGTCCAACGCCAATTCCAGCGCGCCCGAAGCCCTCAGCACGCCCACAGCCACCAGCATGGCCACCAGGTAGGGCAGCAGGTTCTTGGCGACGTCAAAGCCCTCTTTGGCGCCCTCGACAAAGGCTTCGTACACCTTCACCTGCCGCAACGCACCGGTCACCACGAACAGCAGGATCACGCCAAACAGCGTCAAGTTACCTAGGATCGACGACAAGCTGGCCAGTGCCGCTGCCGACAATGTGCCCAGGAAGGCCATGAAGCCACCCAGCAGCAGCGCACCGGGGATGAAGTAGGCAAGTACGACCGGGTCCCACAAACGCAGGCGTTGCATGACGGCCACCGACAACAGCCCGACCAGGGTCGAGACACTGGTGGCCAGCAGGATCGGCAGGAACACCATGGTCGGGTCCGGCGCGCCTTGCTGGGCGCGGTACATGAAGATGGTCACAGGCAGCAGGGTCAACGAAGAGGCGTTGAGCACCAGGAACAGGATCTGCGCGTTGCTCGCCGTGGTGCTGCTGGGGTTCAGCTCCTGCAACGCGCGCATTGCTTTGAGCCCAATCGGTGTGGCGGCGTTGTCCAGCCCCAGGCCGTTGGCCGCGAAGTTCATGGTGATCAGGCCCAGTGCCGGGTGGCCGGGTGGTACTTCCGGCATCAAGCGCGCAAACAACGGGCCCAGTACCTTGGCCAGCCATTCGACGATGCCGGCCTTTTCGGCAATTTTGAGAAAGCCCAGCCACAGGGTCAGAGTGCCAAACAGCAGCACCATCACCTCGACCGAGAGCTTGGCCATGGCAAAGATGCTCTCGACCATGGCCGCAAAAATGCCCGCGTTGCCGCCTATCAGCCATTGGGCCAGGGCGGACACTGCCGCCACCAGGAAAAAGCCGAGCCAAAGGCCATTGAGCATCCGTGTGTTCCCCCAGAAAAGTGCCCGAATGATAGCGTATCGGGGCGCAAGGCTGCAGACCGCGGCCGCGCAACATCACAGACAACAAAAAGCCCCGACGGGTCGGGGCTTTTTGTACAGCGGGGTATGAACTCAGCGCTTGGCCGCTTCGCCAACCACCGCAGTTTGCTGTTTGTCAGCCATGAGCGAGGCGTAGTACTGCTCGCCCTTGGCCGCATCGTACATGCCTTCCCAGCGCGAGATGACCAATGCCGCCAGGGCGTTGCCGATCACGTTCAGCGCGGTGCGGGCCATGTCCATGATGCGGTCGACGCCGGCGATGAAGGCCAGGCCTTCCAGCGGAATGCCCACACTGCCGAGGGTGGCCAGCAGTACCACGAACGATACGCCTGGCACACCAGCAATACCTTTGGACGTGACCATCAGGGTCAGCACCAGCAGCAGCTGCTGGCTCCACGACAGGTCGATACCGTACAGCTGGGCAATGAAGATCGCCGCAATGCTCTGGTACAGGGTAGAACCGTCGAGGTTGAAGGAGTAGCCGGTCGGTACCACGAACGAGCAGATCGACTTCGGTGCACCGTACTTCTCCATCTTCTCGATCACCCGTGGCAGCACGGTTTCCGAACTGGAAGTGGAGTAGGCCAGGATCAGCTCATCTTTCATGATGCGCATGATCTTGATCACCGAGAAGCCAAACAGGCGAGCCACCAGGCCCAGTACCATGAAGGCGAAGAAGGCAATGGCGAAGTACACCAGCAGCACCAGCTTGGCCAGCGGCAGCAGCGAGCTGAAGCCGAAGTTGGCGACAGTCACGGCGATCAGGGCGAACACACCGATCGGCGCGTAGTTCATGATCATGTGGGTGACCTTGAACATGGTTTCCGATACGGCCTGGAAGGTACGTACCAGCGGGTCGCGCAGCTCTGCCTGCAGGCTCGACAGCCCCAGCCCGAACATGACCGAGAAGAAGATGATCGGCAGCATTTCACCACGCATCAGCGCTGCGAAGATGTTCGACGGGATCAGGTTGAGCAGGGTCTCGATGAAGGCGTGCTCATGCTGCACTTCGGCCGCAGTCGCCTGATACTTGGAAATATCCACGGTACCCAGCGTGCTCATGTCGATACCGGCACCGGGGTGGAACAGGTTTGCCAGCACCAGGCCGACGACGATGGCGATCGTGGTCACCACCTCGAAGTAGATGATGGTCTTCAGGCCAATGCTGCCCAGTTTCTTCGCATCGCCAACCCCGGCGATACCCACGATCAGCGACGAAATCACGATCGGGACGACGATCATCTTGATCAGGCGAATGAAGATGTCACCGGCGGGCTGGAGGACGTTACTGATCCACCAGGCCTTTTCTGCACTGAAGTGGTTCAGCAGCGCGCCGATTGCAACACCCAGCACCAGACCGATGACGATCTGCCAGGCGAGGCTCAGTTTTGCCTTCTTCATGTCTTTACCCTTTGTTCTAGTGGTCATGACACCGGGTGGAAACAGGCGTGACAGAGCCCTTGGCCAAGTCACACGCAAGAAGAGTTTCCGTCCGGCGACGTTATGTAAGGACACCGCAGGCGAGCGACAGGGCGCCCTGGCCAGCGAAAAAGGCGGCAACTATTGCGATGGCAGGGGGGGAAATCTAATGCCGGAAACGCATACCCCATGCAGGTTATGCATACCGTTTTCGACCGACGAGGTAGGTTTGCAAGTCATTGATTTATAACGTTCGGAATCCCGAACATGGCTAGACAGCCATATTCAGGCGGATCTGGCACTCTCAAAAGAAGCGACAAATATGTCGTGTTCGACAATCCGAATGGCCGAAATGCCACTTGTGAGGGAGTCGATGCGGAGGGAAAAAATTTGATGTACGGTCGAGACAAAATGTGTCTCGGGGAAGAAAACGCGCAAGGAAAGAGGCGTTTCCTACGTGGCTCCTCGGAAGTCAGGTCGGCTTGGGTATCCCAGCGATACTGCCGACCTGAAGCTTCCGATTCCGCCGTTCCTGACCCGGCCCAACGCTGGAGGCACTCCCTGTACCCCTAGGCCACTCCGATCATGTCTCAACCAGAACAGCCCGGCCCCATGGTCATGTGCAACCCCTCCTCGGGGCGGCGCATCATAGAAGGCTGAACGCTAGAAAGGTTCAGCTTCTATTTCGTGTCAGTGGGTGACCACTCACCAGCACTGGCAACCACGGCTCAGTACCAATTCGGGTCACGCTTGAGCTGCTCCTGCAGCATCGTCTTCATGCCGTCATCCGGCTTGCCCAGCCAGCGGTACTGCGCATGTCGGGTTGGCGACTTGTCCTTGGGCAAGCCTTCAGGCACCTCCACGAGCATGCCGTAGGCATCATCCTTGTCCCAGCTGAACGCAACGATCAGGCGCTTGTAGGTGCACTTGTCCTGGGCCTCGCACAGGGGGCCGACCAAGTACTTGTCGCCATCTTCCGTAACAGCAGACATTTGCTGCTCCGAGCTGCCAGTGAGGTTGACCACCCAATCGGGCAGGCGCTCCTCGCCTTTGATCGTGTCCTGCCAGGTTTCCCGGTATTCCGGGTCCGAACCCAGCAGCTGGTTGGCACGGACCTGGCCATCATTGGCAGCCAGTGCCGCTGCACTGCTACCCATCAGCAGGGCAGCAGCCAGGGCAGTGTGTAGCTTCCTGCTCATTGTCAACCTCGACCGCGTCCAAAGAAGAAGGAGGCTACAAACAGGACCAGGAAGACAATGAACAGGATCTTCGCAATACCTGTAGCAGCGCCGGCGATACCACCGAAGCCCAGAACGGCAGCGACAATGGCGATGATGAGGAAAGTGATAGCCCAGCTCAGCATGGTGTTTCTCCTTTCTTTCTTTTTCAGAACTTCAAACGGTCCGCCTTAGAACACCCAGCGGTCTTGAGGCACGACGTGTTCCAGAGTGGCCGGCGACGCCGCCTTGCCCTGGGAGGGCAACGGGTCCGCCGCCTTGACGAAACTGTTGGCCCGGGTCGACTGGATCTGGCTCAGCAGCGCGGTCTGTGCAGCCACCTGGTCGGCCAGACGCGCTGTTTGCCAGCTGTAGTAGAAGAGGCCGGCAGCCAAGGTCAAAACCAGTGCGATCCCTACCGACACCAGGTGGCGCAGTGACAGAGTGGCGACTTGCGAGTGGTTGACGGACTGGCGATTCATGCCGGCTCCTCCTGCTGTAATTTTTGTTCAAACCTGAACAGGTAATTGCAGCCTGCATGCCAGCCTCATAAATAAATAAAAATCCTTTAAAAACAATAACTTAACCATTTGGCCACAGGCGTGTCAGGACGTATCCTGCACGATGGCCATGCTGGGGTCGTGCGAATTGCACGATCAGCCTTCGACCTTGGTCGCGACCTTCAGCAGATCGGCATCCACCCCCCGCACGCCAACGATCTGCCGGGCTATTTCCACGGCAATGGTTTTTTGCGCCGCACTGACCACTTCGCCGGACAACCGCACCATGCCCTCTTCACTGGCCACTTTAAGGTTCAGCCCATCGAGGTTGCGGCTGTAGCGGTAGCTACTCTGGATCTTGTCGATGATCCAGGGGTCGCTTGGCTGCGGGCCGCTTGGTGTTCCCACAGGGGTTTCCCGCGCTTTGGCCATGGCGGCGCTGTCGAGGCTGACAAGGTTGTTCACCAGGTGCACGCCATCGGTAGTGCGCGCCACCACGCCCGCCAGCTCCTTGGCCTCGGCGCTGTCGACTTTACCCCGCAAGGTCACCACGCCCTCGCTGCTTTGCACTTCGATTGCAGCCTTCTCGGTGGTACGGCTCCACAGCAACCGCGCACGGATCACCGCTGCTAGGGTGGCGTCCTCCAGGCGCTGGGCATAGGCCCGCAGCTCGAGCGGGCGCTCGACCAGTTCAGCGTTGACCTGCAGCTGGTTATCGACCTGCTCGACACCTCGGGTGGCCAAGGCCACGTCTTCGGCCAACCGGCGCTCCACCTCGTTTTCTACCTCGCCGGAAAGCCGCGCCTGTTTGCCGTCTACCTCGACTTTGATACGGAACGGGTTGAGCATGCGGTTCAGTGACAACGCCGTTTGCAGCGCCCCTTCAAGCCGGGCGTCATGCACGGGGTCCGCGAGAGCGGGGGTGAACACGGGAAGCAAAGCGGCTGCTAACACAGCGCTGCGTAGGGCAAAGGTCATGGCGTTACCTCCTTTTGTAGGCAAAAGCTGAAAATCATCGCAACCAATGTGCCACCCTATGCCTCTAAGCAAAGCACCGGGAAATGGGGCCTGAAGGCATCGTTTAGCCATTGGCTAGCATGCAAAGGACAGAATCCTTCAGAATTGACCATGCAACTTGCCCGATTTTTCCCACACTAAATAAAGATCTACCCTTAAGGAGCGCAGGAAATGGAATCAGCCCAGGACAACCAAGGCCGCATTCTGCTGGTGGATGACGAGTCCGCGATCCTGCGCACTTTCCGCTATTGCCTGGAGGACGAGGGCTACAGCGTGGCCACCGCCAATAGCGCCGCCCAGGCAGAGAGCCTGTTGCAGCGCCAGGTGTTCGACCTGTGCTTCCTGGATTTGCGCCTGGGTGAGGACAACGGGCTTGATGTACTGGCGCAGATGCGCATTCAGGCGCCCTGGATGCGCGTGGTGATCGTTACCGCGCACTCGGCAATCGACACGGCAGTGGACGCCATCCAGGCGGGTGCCGCCGACTATCTGGTCAAGCCCTGCAGCCCAGACCAACTGCGCCTGGCCACCGCCAAGCAACTGGAAGTGCGGCAACTCTCGGCCCGCCTCGAAGCGCTGGAAGGTGAAGTACGCAAACCCAAGGACGGCCTCGACTCACACAGCCCGGCGATGATGGCCGTGCTGGAAACCGCCCGCCAGGTCGCGACCACTGACGCCAACATCCTCATCCTCGGCGAGTCCGGCACCGGTAAAGGCGAGCTGGCCCGCGCCATTCATGGCTGGAGCAAGCGTGCACGCAAAGCCTGCGTGACCATCAACTGCCCGTCGCTGAATGCGGAGCTGATGGAGAGCGAGCTGTTCGGCCATACCCGCGGCGCCTTCACCGGCGCCAGTGAAAGCACGCTTGGGCGGGTGAGCCAGGCTGACGGCGGCACGCTGTTCCTCGACGAGATCGGCGACTTCCCACTGACCTTGCAGCCCAAGCTGCTGCGTTTTATTCAGGACAAGGAATACGAGCGCGTGGGTGACCCGGTTACCCGCCGGGCGGACGTGCGCATCCTGGCTGCCACCAACCTCAACCTAGAAGAGATGGTGCGCGAAAGCCGCTTCCGCGAAGACCTGCTCTACCGCCTGAACGTCATCACCCTGCACCTGCCGCCCCTGCGCGAGCGCAGCGAGGACATTCTGACCCTCGCCGACCGCTTCCTCGCCCGTTTCGTCAAGGAGTATTCCCGGCCAGCACGCGGCTTCAGTGAAGAAGCCCGCGCGGCGCTGCTCAACTACCGCTGGCCCGGCAACATTCGCGAATTGCGCAACGTAGTGGAAAGAGCCAGCATCATATGCCCGCAAGAGCGGGTAGAAATCAGCCACTTGGGCATGGGTGAGCAGCCGGCTGGCAACGCCCCACGCGTTGGCGCCGCGCTTAGCCTCGACGAGTTGGAGCGTGCGCACATCGGTGCCGTACTGGCCGCCAGCGACACCCTGGACCAGGCCGCGAAGACCTTGGGCATCGACGCCTCCACGCTGTACCGCAAACGCAAGCAATACAACTTATGAAATGGCCACCCATGAAGCTGCGCACGCGGCTTTTCCTCAGTATCTCGGCACTGGTCACCGTGGCGCTGCTCGGTCTGCTGCTGGGCCTGGTCAGTGTTCTGCAGATGGCCACGATGCAACAGCAACTGGTGCGCGACACCACCCACTCATTGGAGGTGGGGCTCAAGCTGCGGCAGAACCTTGGCGAGCAGTTGAACCTGATTCTGGATGACGACACCGCCCCGGAAAACCTGCGATCGCTGCAGGACAACTTCCAGTCCCTTCTGGCCAAGGGGCTGGAGCAAGGCGGCGAGCGCACCGGTTTCAGCAAAGCCAACAGCAACTATCAAGCCTTCCTCCAGGCTTACCGCGACAGCCCGGCCCCTGCCCGCAGCATGGGTGTGGACCAGCCGCTGGGCGCCGCATTCAATCAGGTCCGCACCGACCTGATCGACTCCCACAGGCAGGCCCTGGACCTAATTACCCGCAGCGAGGAGCGCAGCCGTGACCGCGCCTTGCTGGTCAGCGGTGTGCTGGGCTTGATGGGCCTGGTGGTGCTGGTACTCGGCTTTATCAGTGCGCACAACATCGCGCGGCGCTTCGGCCAGCCGATCGAGGCGCTGGCCAAGGCCGCCGACCAGTTGGGCAAGGGCAATTTCGATGTCACCCTGCCAGTCACCCAGGCGGCCGAACTCAACCAGCTCACCCGCCGCTTCGGCTTGATGGCCGATGCCTTGCGCAAGCACCAGGCCACCAACGTCGACGAGCTGCTGGCCGGCCAGCAACGCTTGCAGGCGGTGCTGGACAGCATCGACGATGGCCTGTTGATCATCGACCGCCAGGGCCGGCTGGAACACCTCAACCCAGTAGCCCAGCGCCAGCTGGGCTGGAATGACAGCCGGGTAGGCAGCAGCCTTGCCGAAGCGTTGCAACGGCCAGAGCTGGAACAGCAGCTGCGCCAAGTGCTGCGGGGCGGCAGCCTGGACCGGCCACCAGACGACCTGAACATGGAGGTGGATGAAGAATCGCGCCTGCTTACCTACAGCCTGACCCCGGTCAGCCACCCGCAGGGGCCGATTCTTGGCGCAGTGATGGTGCTGCACGACGTAACCGAGCAGCGCGCCTTCGAACGTGTGCGCAGTGAATTCGTGCTGCGCGCCTCCCATGAGTTGCGTACGCCCGTTACCGGCATGCACATGGCCTTCGGCCTGTTGCGCGAGCGCGTCAAGTTCCCGCCAGAAGCGCGGGAGAATGACTTGCTGGAAACCATCGGCGAAGAAATGCAGCGCCTTACCCAACTGATCAACGACCTGCTCAACTTTTCGCGCTATCAAAGCGGGCTACAGAAACTGGAGCTGGCTCCCTGTGCCATCGACGAGCTGGTGGAGCGGGCACAACTGCGGGTTGCCGACCAGGCTGCGCACAAGCAGATCGAGTTGGTCAGCGACCTGGAGCAGCCACTGCCGCGCATCCAGGCCGACCCCGCGCAACTTGATAGGGTGCTGGACAACCTGCTGCACAACGCCATCCGCCATACCCCCAAGGGCGGGCGCATCCGCTTGCACGCCCGCCGCCATGCGGAGCGGGTGATCATCAGTGTCGAGGATAACGGCGAAGGTATCGCCTACGGCCAGCAAGGGCGCATTTTCGAGCCCTTCGTGCAGGTTGGCCGCAAAAAAGGTGGGGCGGGGCTGGGCCTGGCGCTGTGCAAGGAGATCGTGCAACTGCATGGCGGGCGCATGGGCGTGTTTTCGCGGCCGGGGCAGGGCACGCAGTTCTATATGGCATTGCCAGTCTGACGCACGCGTGGCTACACCCTACGCGGGTCGTCGCGGCTGATGCCTGCGTGTGACCATCTGGGCAAACTGCCTGGCCGTCAACGGCCGGGCAAATAGCCAGCCCTGGCCGTAGTTGACCCCTTCACCGCTCAACAGCGCCGCTTGGTCCTCACTCTCGATACCTTCGGCAATCACCCGCAGGTGGAGGTCGTGGGCCATGCGAATGATGTGTGGGGCAACGCCACTGCTGGCGGCATCATGGCCAAGAGCGTCTATGAACGCCTTGTCGATCTTCAGGCAGTCCACCGGCAACGTCTGCAGGTAAGCCAGGCTGCAATAGCCAGTACCAAAATCGTCGATCAGCACCTGATGCCCTGCGGCGCGCAGTGCCTGCAGATTTTCGCGGGCCACTACCACGTCGATCAAACCCCGCTCGGTCACCTCGAAGGCAATCTGGCTGGGCGCCACCCGGTGCAACGCCAGCAGGCGCGCCGATACTCGGCCGATGCGCGGCTCCATCACATCGCAAGCCGCCAGGTTGATCGAGATATAAAGGTTGGGGTGCGAACGCAGCAACGGCCCCAGTTGTTCAAGCACACGTTGCAGCACGAAGTCCGTGATCTGGCGGATCTGCCCGGTGTCTTCCGCCAGCGGTATGAACAGGTCGGGGCTGGTCAAGGTACCGTCCGGGCGGCGCCAGCGCACCAGGGCCTCGGCGCCCACACAACGCCGGCTGCCAAGCTCGATGATCGGTTGGTAGAGCACCTGCAGCTCGCCACGGCGCAGTGCACCCTGCAGCTCTGAGCTCATCGAGCGCCGCTGCAAGATCAGCTGCAACACCAGCCAGCCGATGAAGCAGGCGGCCAATACGCTACCCGGGAACAACAGCCAGAGCATGCCGTTCATGCGCAGGGGCAAGCTGACACGCGGGGCGATCAGCACCAGTTGGTAGTCAGGCGACTTGGTTGGCATGCGGTAGATCAGGCGGTCACTGAGTTCGAGCAGCGACTTGTGGCTATTCGACCAGGCCGAGGGCGGCGGCCATACCGGTGGCGGGCCCAGGACCGGAATGGCGCGGGCACCGTTGTCGAGTACTACCACCAGGCTGCCACCCGGTGGCAGGTCGACCACATCGGTCAGGTGCCCACGTGAGGTCGAGACCAGGAACCTGCCCCGGCCGAGCATCAGCGCGGCGAGGTTCTCGTTCGGCTCGGTGGTGGTGTTGAGCCAGTAGCTGTAGACCGGCCCCTTGATGTCCGGCGGCCGCAAGGGCACGAACGCGCGCTCGTTACCCCGGTTCGAGCAGGCGACATTGCCGTCCACGTAGGCCGCTTCGTAAATGAAGCGCGAACTCAAGCCCACCTGCTGCAAGGCCGCCAACATGGCCGGGCTGCATCCACGCAGCGGCTGTGCCTGCAACAGGTCGACACCCTCGCGCAGCTGGCCGAATACCTGCTCCAGGCGCTCGAGAAAACGCTCGCCCTGGGCGTTCATCTGCTCGGTTTCGCTCTGTTTCAGCTGCTGCAGGGCGATGCCGATGCTGGCAGAAAGCAACAGGGCGGCGCTGGCAAGTGCTGCCAGCGTGGCGAGCATCCAGGGACGGTAGAAAATTTGACGCAGCAAGCCAATGGCAGACGACATGGACGGCATCCAGTTGATAACTAAGGTATAGCAACTGAATCAATAATCACCTGCGCCGTTTAGCGCTTCGCTTGCCCATGCCAGGCCCCGGCCAGCACGGGCAACGCCCCTGTCACCGCGCGCGGCCTGGTGACAGTCAACGGGTCCGGTTGAGCACCTGCAGCATGGCCGCCGTCTGCGCATCGGGCATGCCGTCGAAACGTTGCGGGCGGAAGCGCATCTGGAAGGCAGCGATGACATGCCGGGTGGCTACATCGAGCACGCCTGTTTGCTCGATCTGATAACCAAACCGCGCCAGCTCCTGCTGATACCAGCCAACGCTGGGCGGGTTGACGTTGAAGTACGCTTGTTGCTGCGCCACGGCGTTGGCATCTGGCCAGACCCCCAACCCAGCATCGGCCAGGCGTTTCCACGGGAACAAAGGGCCCGGGTCAAGCTTGCGCAATGGTGCGATATCGCTGTGGCCAATGATATGCCGGGGCTCGATATTGTTACGTTTGACGATGTCCTTGAGCAACGCGATCAGCGCCTGGATCTGCGCCTCGCTATAGGGGTACCAGACCCGCCCGTTGGGTGTGTCGGCAAAGCCTGGGTTGACGATTTCGATGCCGATGGACGACGAATTCAGCCATGTGCGCCCCTGCCACTGGCTGTCACCGGCATGCCAGGCGCGACGGCTCTCGTCCACCAACTGGTACACCGTCGCCGGGCCATCACCAATCAGGTAATGGCTACTGACCTCACCGTGGGTGAGCAATGCCAGCGAGCGTTCCAGCGAGGCATTGGTGTAATGCAAAACAACGAACTGGATGCGGTTGTCCTGGTTCGCCGAAGGGTGGCTGCGGTCGATGCGCAGGCCCGTGGAGCAACCGGCGACGGTGAACAGCAGAAAGGTGATCAGGGTTTTTTTCAGCGTGGAAAGCACGTCGGAGGCCTCGGCGTAAGAGCGCTACAGTATAACGTGCTCGCCAGCAGCAATGTTTGCCGCGAGTCAGTGGCTGCCCATCAATTTTGTTCCACGCGATTGCGCCCGAGTTCCTTGGCCCGGTACAACGCGGTGTCGGCGCGCTTGAGCACCTGGTCTGCGCGCTCGCCAGCGCGGAACGCCGCCAACCCAATGGAGGTGGTGATCACCACCCGTTCACCCTTGAAGTGGAACGGGCAGGCCTCGATGGTTGCCCGCAGCAGTTCAGCGGCTTGCGCAGCCGCCGGCGGGGCCGTCTGCGGCAGCAACAGGACAAACTCTTCGCCACCGAACCGGGCTATGAAGTCACGGCCGCGCAAGCACTTGCGCAATTGGTCGGCAACGATTTTCAGCACTTTGTCCCCGGCCAGGTGCCCATAGCTGTCATTGATGCGCTTGAAATGGTCAAGGTCGAGGATCGCCATTGCCAGATGGCCGCCCTGGGCCTGCCATTCGAGCATTTCCCGTTCCACCCGCTCGCTCCAGGCCGCCCGGTTGGGCAGACCGGTGAGCGGGTCGAGCAGGGCCTTTTGCCGCTGCTCTTCCAGGTGTTCGCGGTAACCGAGTGCCTCGTGCTCCATGCTTGCCACACGCTCCGACAACCCCTGCAGGCGGTTGGCCAGTTCCTGCTCGCGGCGATCACGCTCGTGCTTGTGCTCGTCCATGGTCACCAACAAGCCTTCCAGGCGGTTCTCCAGGATGTGCTTGAGGCTGTCGACATCGGCGGCACCTTGCACGCTGCTCTGCAACCCGTCTACGTGCTCGCGCAACTGGGTGTCCAGCGCGCGGGCGGCACTGCTGTTGTCGGCATGGCCGGCGCTGGCTTCATGCAGATGGCTCTGGAACCCCTCCAGGCGCTCGTTGAGCTGCTGCAAGTAGGTTTCAAATTCATGCTGGCCACTGTCGGTGATCGCCAGCATCAGCACTGCAAGGTCATCCAGTACCGGGATCAGCTCATACCAGTTCAGGCCGCGGGCCACCCGCGCACGCATTTCCAAAGCCTGGGCCTTGTGCCGCTCGGGCAGGCTGAGGTCGTCGAGCAGGCCAAGCAAGGTTTGCTCGATGTGTGCAGCGACCTGACTGTACGGCGGTTCCACCGCATCGGGGAGGGCATAAGGGCCGTCTTCGCCGAACGTTGGTTCAAGCTCCGCTAAGGGTGCAGGTGCCGGCAGCGGCTGGCTGACCCCGTGTTCGGCGGCCGGCCCTTCACCTGGCTGCGGCACTGGCGATGCGGGTACTTCGGCCGCTTCGATCAGCGCCGGGCCAGCTGCATCTGGCGCTGGCTCTGGCTCGGGCGCTGCGGGCAGCTCGGCCGCCGGTGCGGCAGGTGCTGGCAACGGTTGCAACGCATCGATATCAACATGTGGGCCGGCGTCGGGGCTGGGTGGCGCCGCCTGCGATAGGGCTTGGGCACCCGGCACAGCTTCAGGCCCAAGCGCCGGCTCCGCTTGGGCATCGTCATCGCGGCTGCCGAACAACCGCTGCAGAAAACCAGGGCGGGTTTCTTCACCCGGCTTGCCCAGGGCGGCCAGCGCACGCCCCTGCAAACCGCTCAGCTCACCCAGCAACGGCGGCAGGTCGCGTGACTGGGTAACGCCCCCATCAAGCTTCTTCGCCAGTTTTTTCAGCGGCCGGGCAATATCACCAGGCAGCGGCAGCTTCTGTAATTGGCCCACAAGGGCAGCCAGGGCATCGCCAACCTGGTTCATGCGGTTTTCGCGGCGCTGTTCCGAATCCAGCACCGCCTTCTCCAGGCGGGGAATCAGCCCGGCAAGGCCAGCATCCATGTTGTCGCTGCGAATGACCTCGCGCATCTCTTTCATGCACGCGTCGACCACCTTGTCACTGCCTTCGGCAGCCAGGGTACTGCGTACCAGGCCACGGCGCAGCAAGTCGAGACGGGCGTCCCAACGACGTTCGAGCTTTTCTTGCTGCTCGATGGCTTTGAGGTATTTTTCTTTCCAGCGCTCGGCTTCTTCGGTCATGCCTGGATCCGCGACGGGTGATACATCTGGGGCTGTCTGATTACACGCTGTCGGCGCGCACGCCCAACACTTGAGGGCGTGCGACGCCTTGGCTGATTCAGCTCAAGGCCGGCAGCGTATCCACAGTCAATGCATCAGGCAATCGGATCTCTACCGCCACCGGAAGGTGGTCGGAAATAGGCTGGGCCAACACCTCGACACGCTCCAGTGTAAGGCTGGAACTGAGCAGAATGTGGTCCAGGCACCGCTGGGGTCGCCAACTGGGGAAGGTAGCTTCGACCTGCGGGGCCACCAGGCCCAGGTCACGCAGGGGTGAGTGCTCGAGCAGGTCGGTGGCGTGGGTGTTCATGTCGCCCATCAGCACCTGGTGGCGGTAGCCGCCAATCAGCTCGCGGATATAGCCCAATTGCAGGGTGCGGGTCTTGGCGCCAAGGGCCAGGTGCATCATCACCACGATCAGCGCATCCTCGCCTTCACCGAACCGCACCAGAATTGCCCCGCGCCCGGCGGGGCCCGGCAACGGGTGGTCTTCGAGCAATTGCGGCTTCAGGCGGCTGAGCACGCCGTTGCTGTGCTGGGCAAAACGCCCAAGGTTGCGGTTGAGCTGTTGGTACCAGTAGGGGAAGGCACCCAGCTGCGCCAGATGCTCGACCTGGTTCACGAACCCGGAACGCAGGCTGCCACCATCGGCCTCCTGCAGGGCCACCAGGTCGAAGTCGCTCAACAGCTTGCCGATCTTCTGCAAGTTGCCGGCGCGCCCGTTATGCGGCAGCAGGTGCTGCCAGCTACGGGTCAGGTAATGCCGATAACGCTCGGTGCTGATGCCGACCTGAATGTTGAAGCTGAGCAGCCGTAGGCGACCATCGTCCGGCAGGCCGGGTGCCTGCAGGTGATGCTCGTTGACCTGCGGCTGGTGCAGGCCAATGCCACGCGTAGCTCTGAAGCGGGGCATGGGATACGCCGCTTACTTAGCGGCGCGCTCCTTGGCGATCAGTTGGTCGGCGACATTCAGCACGCCTTCGGGCCCACCTGCGGTACCCAGGTCGAAGCGGTACTTGCCGTCGACGACCATGCTCGGTACGCCAGTGATTTCGTACTTCTTAGCCAGTTCCTTGGCCTGCTTGATCTGGCCCTGGATGGCGAACGAGTTGAAGGTGGAGAGGAACTTGTCCTTGTCCACGCCCTGGGTGGCGAGGAAGTCGGCCATGTCTTGCGGGTCAGTCAGGCGCTTGCGCTGGTTCTGGATAGCATCGAACACCGCAGCGTGCACCTTTTGCTCAACGCCCATGGCTTGGAGCGTCAGGAACATTTGGCCGTGGGCATCCCATGGGCCACCGAACATGGCCGGTACGCGCTTGAAGTTGACATCCTTGGGCAGTTTTTCGACCCAAGGGTTGAGCGTCGGCTCGAAATGGTAGCAGTGAGGGCAGCCGTACCAGAACAGCTCAACCACTTCGATCTTGCCAGGCACGGAAACCGGAACAGGGTTGCTCAGCTCGATATATTCCTTGCCGGCAGTGGCAGGCTCTGCGGCCTGCACCGCTGTCATACCGAATACGCTGGCGGCGACCAGCGCAGCGCTGAGAATCAGTTTACGCATGCTTTACTCCTGAGCAATCATGGGTCGCCACTACGCGACCTGCCTTGAGACAGGCCGGGAAGGGCTTGAGTTCTGTAGTGTACCGGCTACGCACTGAAAAAAGGGTAGCCCAGCCACCCTTTCATCATTGGCCTGCAACATTAACTGAAAGTTAATGCCAGGCCCCTGAAGGCATGAGCAGCACCTGCAGGACCGCGCCGCCAGTCAGTGCAGGCCCTGGATATAGCTGGCCAATGCCTCGATATCGTGGTTGCTCAGCTTGCCGGCAATGGTGCGCATGGTCATGGCATCGCCGTCGTTGGTGCGGTTGCCTTCACGGAAGTCGGTCAACTGCTTGGTCACATACTGGGCATGCTGCCCACTCAAGTGCGGGAAACCGGCCAGGGCGATACCCGCGCCATTGGGCGAGTGGCAGCCGGTGCAGGCGGGCATGCCTTTTTCCAGGTCGCCGCCGTTGAACAGCGCGCGACCGCGCTCGACCAGTTTGGGGTCGGCAGCCCCCACGCTGCCTTTCTGGCTGGCGAAGTAGGCGGCGATATCGGCCAGGTCCTGGTCATTGAAAGCAGCCAGCATGCCGGTCATTTCCAGCACGGTACGTTTGCCCGACTTGATGTCGTGCAGTTGTTTTTCCAGGTAGCGCTGGCCCTGGCCAGCCAGTTTCGGGAAGTTGGGTGCCAGGCTGTTGCCGTCGGGGTTGTGGCAGGCGCCACAGACGGCCGTCTTGGCCTGGCCGGCAGCGGCATCGCCTTTGATAGGTTGCGCAGCAGTGGCCGCACCTGCGACACCCAGGGTCAACAGCAGACTCACGACTAGTTTGTTCATCAGCTAATCCAACACGGCTAAGGGTGAAATGTTATGTATCGGGACTGCCACTCATCCAAAGGATGACCAAACGGTAGTCCTCGGCACTGCAGTCCATGCACAATCCACGCGGCGGCATAGCCTTGAAACCCTGGGTCACATGCCGGACGAGTACATCCATACCTTGCGCCAGCCTTGGCTCCCAGGCTGCCCGGTCACCCTGCCTGGGTGCCTGGGGCAATTGCCCGGTGTGGCAAGCCGCACACGTGCGGTTGTACAACACCTCGGCATCCTGTGTAGCCTGTGCGCTGAAATACGGCAGGAACATACCGACAGCTAGCAGCCATTTCGCCAGGCGAAACGACCTGACAGGGTTGGGGGACGCGCTGCGTTCTGATGCGCAAGCTATAGTTCGGCACCCCATGCCCGTTCCCCTTCGCTGGGAGAATGGGCACACAAAAACTGGGGCATTATATACTTCTGTCAGCCAAACGGAAACGACACCGCTTGCCGGCCTAGGCTTTGGCAACACCCACATCGGATATCCCATGCAAGTCAAGAACCCCATCCTCGGCCTCTGCCAGAAAGCCAAATTCGCCCTCAGCGCAGCCAAGGTCGAACAATGCCCGGACGATCAGGGCTACGAGGTGGCCTTTGCGGGCCGTTCCAACGCCGGCAAATCCAGCGCCCTCAACACCCTGACTCACGCCAGCCTGGCGCGCACCTCGAAAACCCCCGGGCGCACCCAGCTGTTGAATTTCTTCAGTCTGGACGATGAACGGCGTTTGGTCGACCTGCCAGGTTACGGTTATGCCAAGGTGCCGATTCCGCTCAAGCAGCACTGGCAGAAGCACCTGGAAGCTTATCTGGGCAGCCGTGAGTGCCTGCGCGGCATCATCCTGATGATGGACGTGCGCCACCCCATGACCGATTTCGACAAGATGATGCTCGACTGGGCCAAGGCCAGCGGCATGCCGATGCACATCCTGCTGACCAAGGCCGACAAGCTGACCCACGGCGCGGGCAAGAACACCTTGTTGAAGGTGCAATCGGAAATTCGCAAGGGCTGGGGCGACGGCGTCACCATCCAGCTGTTCTCGGCGCCCAAGCGCCTGGGCGTGGAAGAGGCCTATCGGGTGCTGGCGGGCTGGATGGAGCTGGAGGACAAGCCAGTGGCCTGATGCCTGCAGCGCGGAGCATGGCCTGGGCTTCGCCCAGGCTGAGGCCAAATTGCGGGCAAAAAAAACCCCGGACTTCGTATGGGGAGGGGGAAGTTCGGGGTCCAAGTCCGGACCGCTAGGGCGGGGTCCAGATATCTGCCAACACTTAACACAACATAGGAGCATCGAAAGGCTTCACCAGCCATTCAGTTACTCTGAGTTCCGCTTCACTGGTTTAGTTCCGAAGCCCTGAAAACTATTTGCGATAGTTTCATGAAAGCCCAGCCCCGCGCGCGCCAGCGCTGCCAGGATCCGCGTCACCACGTCGCAGATCCTACACAGCTTTTCCGGCTCAATCAGTGAGCTTCATCCCAGTTCGCACCAATTCCTGCTTCGACCAGCAGCGGCACATCCAGCTGCGCCGCCTTGCTCATGTGCTGGCGAATTTCATCTTTGACCTGTTCAACCAGGTCCTCGCGCACCTCAAGCACCAGTTCGTCGTGAACCTGCAGGATCACCCGCGCATCCAAGCCGCTCTCGCTCAGCCAGTTATCCACGTTGACCATGGCGCGCTTGATGATGTCGGCGGCGGTCCCCTGCATGGGCGCGTTGATGGCGGTACGCTCTGCCCCTTTGCGCAGGGCCGGGTTCTTGGCGTTGATGTCTGGCAGGTAGAGGCGGCGGCCAAACAGGGTTTCGACGAAACCTTGCTCGGCAGCCTGGGTACGGGTGCGCTCCATGTAGGCCAGCACCCCGGGGTAGCGGGCGAAGTAGCGGTCGATATAGTCCTGCGACTGCTTGCGGTCGACGCCGATCTGCTTGGCCAGGCCAAATGCGCTCATGCCGTAGATCAGGCCGAAGTTGATGGCCTTGGCTTTGCGACGCTGATCGACGGTGACGTTTTCCAGGGCTACACCAAAGACCTCCGCCGCCGTGGCACGGTGCACGTCCAGGTCATTGCGGAAGGCGTGCAGCAAGCCTTCGTCCTTGGCCAGGTGGGCCATGATGCGCAACTCGATCTGTGAGTAGTCGGCCGCCAGCAGCTTGTAGCCTGGGCTGGCGATGAACGCCTGGCGGATTCGGCGGCCCTCGGCGGTACGGATCGGGATGTTCTGCAGGTTCGGGTCGCTGGACGACAGCCGGCCAGTCGCCGCCACCGCTTGCTGGTAAGAGGTGTGAATACGCCCGGTACGCGGGTTGATCTGCCCCGGCAGCTTGTCGGTGTATGTGCTCTTGAGCTTGCTCAGGCTGCGATACTGCATCAGTACTTCAGGCAGTGGGTAACCCAGCTCCGCCAGCTCGTCGAGCACCGCTTCGGCGGTAGACGGCTGGCCTTTGGCGGTCTTGCTCAGCACCGGCATGCCCAGCTTGTCGTACAGGATCGCCCCCAGTTGCTTGGGCGAGCCCAGGTTGAATTCCTCGCCCGCCAGCTCGTAGGCGCGCCGTTCCAGTTCGGCCATTTTCTCACCCAGCTCACCGCTCTGGACGTGCAGCAGGGCTGCATCGACCAGTGCGCCCTGGCGTTCGATCTTGGCCAGTACCGGCACCAGCGGCATCTCGATGTCCATCAGCACCGGCTGCAGGCTTGGGGTCTGGGCCAGGCGGGCCTGCAACGCATGGTGCAGGCGCAGGGTGATGTCGGCGTCTTCGGCAGCGTAGGGGCCCGCCTTGTCCAGGTCGATCTGGTTGAACGTAAGCTGCTTGGCGCCCTTGCCGGCGATATCCTCGAAGGCGATGGTAGTGTGGTCCAGGTACTTTTGCGCCAGGCTGTCCATGTCATGCCGGGTGGCCGTGGAGTTCAGCACGTAGGACTCGAGCATGGTGTCATAGGCAACACCACGCATGGCGATGGCGGGCGAGCCGTTGGCGAGGATGTTGATATCGTATTTGGCATTCTGCCCGACCTTGGCCTTGGCCGGGTCTTCCAGCAGGGGCTTCAAGGCCAGCAGCACGGCGTCGCGGTCCAGCTGGGCCGGCGCGCCCTCGTAGTCGTGGGCCAGCGGAACGTAGGCCGCTTCATGGGGCGCCACCGCGAACGACAGGCCGACCAATTGGGCCTTCTGGGCGTCCAGGCCGGTGGTTTCGGTGTCGAACGCGAACAGCGGCGCCTGGCGCAGCTTCTCCAGCCAGGCCTCGAAGCGTGCCTGGTCGAGGATGGTTTCGTACTTCGGCTCTACCTTGGCCACCGGCTCCGCGACCGGCGCGACGTCATCACCCACCCTGGCAGCCTCCCGCTGCACGTCGGCAACCCAGCTCTTGAACTCCATCTCGGTGTACAGCGCCAGCAGCGCATCGCGGTCAGGCTCGCCGCATACCAGCGCCTCGACCTCGACGTCCAGCGGCACGTCGACCTTGATGGTAGCCAGCTCATACGACAGGAAGGCCGCGTCGCGGTGCTCTTCCAGCTTGGCCGGCAGGGTCTTGGCACCGCGAATGGCCAGTGCCGGCACCTTGTCGAGGTTGGCGTACAGGTCGCTGAGGCCGCCACCAATACCGGTCAACAGGCCCACGGCGGTTTTCTCGCCCACACCGGGCACACCGGGGATGTTGTCGACCTTGTCGCCCATCAGGGCCAGGAAGTCGATGATGTGCTCCGGGCCGACGCCAAACTTCTCATGCACGCCCGCCACGTCCAGCACGCTACCGGTCATGGTGTTGACCAAGGTAATGTGGCCATCCACCAGCTGCGCCATGTCCTTGTCACCGGTCGAGATGATGACCGGGCGGCCCAACGCGGCGCTGCTGCGCGCCAGGGTGCCGATCACGTCGTCGGCCTCGACCCCTTCGACGCACAGCAGCGGGTAGCCAAGGGCCTTGACGCTGGCGTGCAGCGGCTCGATCTGCACCCGCAGGTCGTCGGGCATGCTCGGCCGGTTGGCCTTGTATTCGGCGAACATGGCGTCACGGAACGTGCCACCCTTGGCGTCGAACACCACGGCAAAGAGGCTGTCCGGGTATTGCTTGCGCAGGCTCTTGAGCATGTTCAGCACACCCTTCACCGCACCGGTCGGCATGCCCTTGGACGTGGTCAGCGGCGGCAGCGCGTGAAAGGCGCGGTACAGGTAGGAGGAACCGTCCACCAGGACGAGGGGCGCTTGGCTCATGAGCAGAATCAACCTTTTCGACGGGTCCGGCGCTAGAATAGCCAGAATCATTGACGACAAAGGGACTAGGTTATCATGCGTACACTCAATCGCCTGTTACTGCTCGGCCTGTTGGCAACCACGCCAGTCGTCACCCTGGCGGCGGAAGACGCCCCCTCGGCCGATCCCGAGGTGACCATTCGCACGGAAGGCGACAAGACCATCCAGGAATACCGGCAGAACGGCTTCCTGTATGCGATCAAGATCACACCGAAAAACGGCAAGCCTTATTTCCTGGTACGCGCCGATGGCACCGATGCCAACTTCATTCGATCCGACCAGCCGGACATGCTGATTCCGTCCTGGAAGATCTTCGAGTGGTAATCTGACGCGCACCGTTCACATCAACCCGGCACTTCCCGGCGGAAGTGCCCGTATGGGCAATTTTTCATCATGTCAGTCTTCACCCCCGTGACCCGGCCTGAGCTGGAAACCTTTCTGGCACCGTACGCGCTGGGCCGCCTGCTCGACTTCCAGGGCATAGCCGCCGGCACCGAGAACAGCAATTTCTTCGTCAGCCTCGAACAGGGGGAGTTCGTGCTGACGTTGATCGAACGCGGGCCCAGCGAGGACATGCCGTTCTTCATCGAGCTGCTCGACACCCTGCACGCTGCCGACATGCCGGTGCCCTATGCCGTTCGTGACCGCGACGGCAACGGCCTGCGCGAGCTGTGCGGCAAGCCGGCGCTGCTGCAGCCAAGGCTCTCAGGCAAGCACATCAAGGCGCCCAACGCGCAGCACTGCGCCCAGGTGGGTGAGCTGCTGGCGCATATACACCTGGCCACCCGCGGCCGCATCATCGAGCGCCGCACCGACCGTGGCCTGGACTGGATGCTGGCTTCAGGCGCCGAGCTGCTGCCACGCCTGACTGCCGAGCAAGCCGCGCTGCTGCAACCGGCCCTGAACGAAATCAACGCGCACAAGGCGCAGATCCTGGCGCTGCCGCGGGCCAACCTGCATGCCGACCTGTTCCGCGACAACGTGATGTTCGAGGGCACCCACCTGACTGGCGTGATCGACTTCTACAACGCCTGCTCCGGGCCGATGCTGTATGACATCGCCATCACCGTGAACGATTGGTGCCTGGATGAGCAGGGCGCAATCGACATGCCGCGTGCCCAGGCGCTGCTGGCGGCCTATGCCGCACTGCGGCCGTTCACCGCTGCCGAGGCCGAGCTGTGGCCTGAGATGTTGCGGGTAGGCTGCGTGCGCTTCTGGCTGTCGCGGCTGATTGCGGCAGAATCGTTTGCCGGGATGGATGTGATGATCCATGACCCGAGCGAGTTCGAAGTGCGTTTGGCACAGCGCCAGCAGGTGGCTTTGCACCTGCCATTTGCCCTCTAGCCCTTTTCAGCCTCTTCGCGGGCACCTGTGGGAGCGGGCGTGCCCGCGAAGAGGCCGGAACAGGCTTACAACTGCTCCAGGCACCCAGCCAAGTCGGCACCCAGCTTCTCCAGCAAACGCTCATAGCCCTTGCCATCCACCGGGTCAGTACCACCCAGTGCATCCAGCTCGGCCAAACGCACCGGCAGGCCGGCGGTCAGGGTCTCGGCCAGGCGCGGGCGCAGTGGCGGCTCGCTGAACACGCAGGTCTTGCCCACTTCCTGCAGGCGCTTGCGCATGGCGGCCACATGCTGAGCCCCCGGCTGCACCTCGGACGCCACGCTGAACACGCCAGTGTGCTTCAGGCCATATTCCGCCTCGAAGTAGTCGAACGCCTCGTGGAACACGAAATACGGCTTGCCAGCGATACCCGCCACCCGCGCTTTGATTCGCTCATCCAGCGCATCCATACGGTCTGAAAAGACCTTCAGGTTGTGCTGGTAGCGCGCCGCGTTGGCGGAATCGGCCTGGGCCAGGTCCGCAGCCATTTTCCCCGCGATTACCCGCGCGTTGACCGACGATAGCCACAGGTGCGCATCCAGGCTACCTGGGCGGTGGTCATGGTCATGCTCATCGTGGTCCGCTTCCTCATGGGAATGGCTGTCTTCGCCAAAGTGGCGCAGCTTCATGCTTGGCAGCGACTGCACGGCCACGGTTGCCTTGCTGCGACTGCCCAATACGCGTGGCAGGAAGCTCTCCATGTCCGGGCCGATCCAGTACAGCAGGTCGGCATCGCCCACCCGCCGTACGTCGGATGGGCGCAGGGCATAGTGGTGCGGCGAAGCACCTGGCGGCAGCAATACCTCAGGGCTGCCAACACCCTCCTGCACGGCAGCGGCAATCTGTTGCAGCGGCTTGATGCTGGTCAGCACACGGACATCGGCCTGGGCCGAACAGGCGATGAATGCGACAAAAAGGACTAGAAATCGGGACACGGTGAATACTCGAGTCGTGAGAAACGGGTAACATAATAACGTCTCCATACAGAATCGTCGCTGCCCATGTCCATCACGCCGCTGGCCAACCGTCCCCATGATCACTCCCATTGCGTGCATAGCGCACTGGCTGAAGCTGATGCCTTGTGCACCCGCCAGGGCCTGCGCCTGACCGCGCTGCGCCGCCGGGTGCTGGAGCTGGTATGGCAAAGCCACAAGCCGCTGGGTGCCTACGACATCCTTGCCGTGCTCAGCGAGCAGGACGGCCGCCGCGCTGCACCGCCCACGGTGTACCGCGCACTGGACTTCCTGCTGGAAAACGGCTTGGTGCACCGCATTGCCTCGCTCAACGCGTTCATCGGCTGCAGCCACCCAGAGCACGTGCACCAGGGCCAGTTCCTGATCTGCCGTGCGTGCCACGTCGCCATCGAGCTGGAGCAACACAGCATCAGCGAGGCCATCATCGACAGCGCCAAGGGCGTGAGCTTCACGGTCGAGACCCAAACCGTGGAAGTGGTCGGCCTGTGCGGCAATTGCCGGAGCGCGGCATGAGCGATGCCCTGATCCGCCTGGAACAGGTGGGCGTCAGCTATGGCGGCGAGGCGGTGCTCGACAGCATCAACCTGTCGGTGGCGCCGCGCCAGATCGTCACCCTGATAGGCCCCAATGGCGCGGGCAAGACCACTTTGGTGCGCGCCGTGCTCGGGCTGCTCAAGCCGCACCGCGGCACGGTATGGCGCAAGCCCAGGCTGCGTATCGGCTACATGCCGCAAAAAATCCAGGTCGATGCCACCCTGCCGCTTTCCGTGCTGCGTTTCCTGCGCCTGGTGCCGGGGGTAGACCGGGCAGCAGCCGTATCGGCCCTGCAGGAAGTGGGCGCCGAACAGGTTATCGACAGCCCGATTCAGACCATCTCCGGTGGCGAGATGCAGCGTGTCCTGCTGGCGCGTGCCTTGTTGCGTGCGCCGCAGTTGCTGGTACTCGACGAGCCGGTGCAAGGGGTGGATGTGGTCGGCCAGACCGAGCTGTACAACCTCATCACCCGGCTGCGCGACCGCCATGGTTGCGGCGTGTTGATGGTGTCGCACGACCTGCACCTGGTCATGAGCGCCACCGACCAGGTGGTGTGCCTGAACCGCCATGTCTGCTGCTCGGGTCACCCGGAACAGGTCAGCAACGACCCAGCCTTTGTCGAACTGTTCGGGCAGAACGCACCTAGCCTGGCTGTTTATCATCACCATCACGACCACAGCCACGACCTGCATGGCTCGGTGGTCGCCCCCGGCCCCCACGTTCACGGAGAGCACTGCAAGCATGGCTGATTTTCTTCTTTACGCCTTGCTTGCAGGCCTGTCCCTGGCCGTTGTCGCGGGCCCGCTCGGCTCTTTCGTGGTATGGCGGCGCATGGCGTATTTCGGCGACACCCTGTCCCATGCCGCATTGCTGGGCGTGGCCATGGGTTTCGCCCTGGATGTAAGCCCGGCCCTGGCCGTCACCGTTGGCTGCCTGTTGCTGGCGGTGCTGCTGGTGACCTTGCAGCAACGCCAGCCGCTGGCCTCCGACACCCTGCTGGGCATCCTCGCCCCCAGCACCTTGTCACTGGGCCTGGTGGTGCTCAGCTTCATGCACGATGTGCGTATCGACCTGATGGCCTACCTGTTCGGCGACCTGCTGGCCATCAGCACCACCGACCTGGCCTGGATCCTCGGCGGCAGTGCGCTGGTGCTGCTGTTGCTGGGCGTGCTCTGGCGGCCGCTGTTGGCGGTTACCGTGCATGAGGAACTGGCCATGGTCGAAGGCCTCCCCGTAGCCGGCCTGCGCCTGGCGCTGATGCTGCTGATCGCAGTGGTGATCGCCGTGGCCATGAAGATCGTCGGCGTCCTGCTGATCACCTCGCTGTTGATCATCCCCGCTGCTGCGGCGCAGCGCCACGCCCGCTCGCCCGAGCAGATGGCGCTGGGTGCCAGCCTGCTGGGCATCACCGCGGTCTGCGGTGGCCTGGCCATGTCCTGGTTCAAGGACACCCCCGCCGGGCCGTCGATCGTGGTCTGTGCAGCGGTGCTATTCTTGCTGAGCCTGGCCCTGCCAAAGCGCTGATTACAAGGCGTGCTCAGGCACGCCTTGCAACCTTTTCCCGGGTAAAGGGTCTGTAAGACCTGTTTTCGAGCGTGCGCACCTGGGTGTAGACTTGCTCGCTTTTTGCGCAAATAGAGAATCGCAGGAATGAAGCCGTTCGCCTCCCGTTATCTGCTTGTTGCCGCGTTTTCACTGTTCCTGGCTGCCTGTTCCAGTGCGCCGGTGGAACAGGCCACCGCACCTGCCCAAGCCGATGCCTGGCAGCAGTTGCAACAAAACATCGCCAGCAACGAGCTGGCCACCGCCGAAGACCAGCTGGCTGCCCTGCAGGCCCAGGCGCCCGACGACGCACGCCTGGAGCAATACCAGCGCCAACTGGCCGAAGCCTACCTGCAGCGTAGCCAGATCGTGCTGCAAAAAGGTGACGTGAATGCCGCTGCAACGGCCTTGGCCCGTGCCCGAGCGCTGATGCCGCAAGCCCCTGCGGTGACCGGGGGCGACGCCGTGAGCCAGGCGCGCAAGGCAGAGCTGGCCAAAGCCGAAGCGGCGCTGAAGGCCGCCGAGGCCAAGCCCAAGGCGCTGATCATCGACCCCACCGCACCCAGCACCGTGGTGGCCCTGAAAACCACCGACAGCCGCGCCATGCGCCGCCAACTGGATGACATTGCGGCAGACGTGGTGAGCTATGACTGTGAAGTGGTGTTCCAGGTGCCGCGCACCCACGACGCGCCCTGGCTGAAAACCCTGCTGGAGAAGCGCGTGCGCAAGATCGACAGCCGGTTTGAGCTGAAGCAGAAGCATGAAATTCAGCGCTCGCTGCCGGCGCAGGTGGTTCTGGTGCCGCATCAGCGCTGAAAACGCTGGGGCGCTGGGGCTGCTTTGCAGCCCTTCGCGGGCACGCCCGCTCCCACAGAGGATCGCGCATTTCTTGAGTTCAGCGCCAAACGTGTGGGAGCGGGCGTGCCCGTGAAGGGCCGCAAAGCGGCCCCAAATTACTTAATTGGCTGGTATCAGGCCGGCACAGCCTCCGCAGCAGCCTCCCGCTCCCAAACCCGATGCCCCTCTACCGCCTTGACGAAGGCATCCATCACTTTCTGGTCATCCCCCACCAGCAGGCCCTTGTCCTCTTTAAGCCCCAGGCCGCTAACCAGGTCTTTGGTCAGCACCATCGCCTTGAGGTGCTTATAGCCTTCCAGCAGGAAGTGCTTGGCCAAGCCGCTGGCCGCCAGCGCATCGGTAGAGGCCTTGCCCGCCGGCACCACAACCCCGTCGAACATGACCGACGGCATACCTTCCATCGACGCATCCACCGGTAGCTGTTTGCCGTCGGCCGCCTTCACCGGCGCCGACGTCGGCCCCAGCAGCATGGGCCGTGCACTGTGGGCCTCCAGCGCTTTCACCAGCTTGTCGACACTGGCCGCGTCCACGCCATCGGCCACCAGCACTGCAATCTTGCGGCCTTTGATGCCTACCGAACCAAGGTGGTTCATTTGGCTCAACGCCTTGGACTGCGCCAGCTTGCTGCCTTTCACCTGGACCGTACCCTGCTTGGGTGCGGGCAGCCCCAGGTTCGCCGCGACAGCCGCCGCGAGTTTCAGGTCGATATTGGCAAGAATCTCATTCACTTCCCGCTGGCGAATGCTATCACGCTCCACCTTGCCCAGCTCGAAGCTGTAGGCCTTGATGATGTGCTGTTGCTCGGTAGGGCTCATGCTCTGGAAGAACAGCCGCGCCTGGGAGAAGTGGTCGCCAAACGAATCGCTGCGCTGGCGGATCTTGTGCGCATCGATGCGCTCCTGGTAGCTCTCGAAGCCGCCATCCTGCGCAGCAGGTGGGGTTTCCTTCGGCCAGCCGCCATCGATGGAGTTGGGCTCATACGAAGCACGGCCCTTGTCGATGGTCATGCGGTGCATGGCGTCGCGCTGGCCACTGTGATTGGGCGCCACCGGCCGGTTGATCGGGATTTCATGGAAGTTCGGCCCACCCAGGCGGCTGATCTGCGTATCGGTGTACGAGAACAGCCGGCCCTGCAGCAGCGGATCGTTGGTGAAGTCGATACCGGGCACGATATGCCCCGGGCAGAACGCCACCTGCTCGGTTTCGGCGAAGAAGTTGTCCGGGTTGCGGTTGAGCACCATCTTGCCCAGCAGCGTCACGGGCACCAACTCTTCAGGGATGAGCTTGGTAGGGTCGAGCAGGTCGAAGTCGAACTTGTGCTCGTCTGCCTCGGGCACGATCTGCACGCCCAACTCCCACTCTGGGTAGTCACCGGTCTCGATGGCTTCCCACAGGTCGCGGCGGTGGTAGTCGGTGTCTTTGCCGGCCAGTTTCTGCGCTTCGTCCCACAGCACCGAATGCACGCCCTGGCGCGGTTTCCAGTGGAACTTGACGAAGCTGGCCACGCCTTCGGCGTTGATCAGGCGGAAGGTGTGTACACCAAAGCCTTCCATCATGCGCAGGCTACGAGGAATGGCGCGGTCGGACATCGCCCAGATCACCATGTGCGCCGATTCGGGCACCAGCGAAACGAAATCCCAGAACGTGTCATGGGCCGAGCCACCGGTCGGCATTTCATTGTGCGGCTCAGGCTTCACGGCATGCACGAAATCCGGGAACTTGATCGCGTCCTGGATGAAGAAAACCGGCATGTTGTTGCCAACCAAGTCGAAATTGCCTTCATCGGTGTAGAACTTCACGGCAAAGCCGCGCACATCACGCACCGTGTCACCCGAGCCGCGTGGCCCCTGCACAGTGGAAAAGCGCACGAACACCGGGGTGATCTTTTCCGGGTCTTGCAGGAAACCCGCCTTGGTCAGTTCGGCATGGCAGCCATAGCTCTGAAAATACCCGTGCGCCCCGGTACCGCGGGCGTGCACGATACGCTCCGGGATACGCTCATGGTCGAAATGGGTGATCTTCTCGCGCATGATGAAGTCTTCAAGCAGCGAAGGCCCGCGCGCACCAGCCTTCAGGCTGTTCTGGTTATCGGCGATCTTCACCCCTTGGTTGGTGCGCAACGCCTGGCCGGTAGCATCGCTGCGGAACGGCTCCAGGCTCTGCAGCTTGGCATTGGTGTTGGCCCGGTCGGGGGACTGGGTGCCGGCGGCCTCACTGTGCTTGGGCGCGTCCGTTTTCTTGCTGGGCATGGGTCGGCTCTCCTCGTCAGTCTTCAGGCATGCCCGTTCGGGCTTGTTCTGGTAGTGACTGGAGGGGAGCGGCGAGCGTTCAATCAGGTTTACCGATTGTCGCCATATGCCCGAAGGATTGGTGCCTGACGAAATAAATGCTAAGAACAGCCAGGGGAAAAGGCTAAAATGCGCCACCCCAGCTAACCGCTGACCCAAATTCCATGCGCCCCACAAGGTTCGCTACGTGATCGAGTTCCAACAGGTACACAAGACCTACCGCGTTGCCGGTAGGGAAATCCCCGCATTGAATCCGACCAGCCTGACCATCGAAGATGGCCAGGTGTTCGGCCTTATCGGCCACTCCGGCGCCGGCAAGAGCACCATGCTGCGTTTGATCAACCGCCTTGAAGAGCCTTCCGGCGGCAAGATCATCGTCGATGGCGAAGACGTTACCGCGTTCAACGCCAGCCAGCTGCGCGGCTTCCGCCAGCAGGTCGGGATGATTTTCCAGCACTTCAACCTGCTGGCTTCCAAAACCGTCGCCGACAACGTGGCACTGCCACTGACCCTGGCCGGCGAGCTGTCGCGCAGCGAAATCGACAAGCGCGTCACCGAACTGCTGGCCCGCGTCGGGCTCTCGGACCACGCCAGAAAATACCCGGCGCAGTTGTCGGGTGGCCAGAAGCAGCGCGTCGGTATCGCCCGCGCCCTGTCTACCAACCCCAAGATCCTGCTGTGCGACGAGGCCACCAGCGCCCTCGACCCGCAAACCACGGCTTCGGTTCTGCAATTGCTCGCCGAAATCAACCGTGAGCTGAAGCTGACCATCGTGCTGATCACTCACGAGATGGACGTGATCCGCCGGGTCTGCGACCGCGTGGCGGTGATGGACGCAGGGCAGATCGTCGAGCAGGGCTCGGTGGCCGAAGTATTCCTGCACCCGCAGCACGCCACCACCAAGCGCTTCGTCCAGGAAGACGAGCAGGTCGACGAAGGCGAGCAACGCGACGATTTCGCCCACGTCCCGGGCCGCATCGTGCGCCTGACCTTCCAGGGCGATGCCACCTACGCACCGCTGCTGGGCACCGTGGCCCGTGAAACCGGTGTGGACTACAGCATCCTTGCCGGGCGTATCGACCGCATCAAGGATATCCCCTATGGCCAGCTCACCCTCGCCCTGATCGGTGGTGACATCGAAGCGGCGTTCGCCCACTTCAAGGCAGCTGACGTACATATGGAGGTACTGCGTTGATGGACGCCCTGAATTTCTTTGCCAACGTCGACTGGGCCGAAATCTGGCTGGCCACCGTCGATACCATGATCATGCTGTTCGGCTCGCTGTTCTTCACCGTGCTGCTCGGCTTGCCCTTGGGCGTGCTGCTGTTCCTCTGCGGCCCGAAGCAGATGTTCGAACAGAAGGGCGTGTATGCGCTGCTGTCGCTGGTGGTGAACATTCTGCGCTCGCTGCCGTTCATCATCCTGCTGATCGTGATGATCCCGATCACGGTGCTGATCACCGGCACCTCGCTGGGTGTCGCCGGCACCATTCCACCGTTGGTGGTGGGTGCCACGCCGTTCTTTGCGCGGCTGGTGGAAACTGCCCTGCGGGAAGTGGACCGCGGCATCATCGAGGCGACCCAGTCGATGGGCGCCACCACCCGCCAGATCATCACAAACGCGCTGCTGCCTGAGGCCCGTCCGGGTATCTTCGCGGCCATCACCGTCACCGCCATCACCCTGGTTTCGTACACCGCCATGGCCGGTGTAGTCGGTGCCGGTGGCCTCGGCGACCTGGCGATCCGCTTCGGTTACCAGCGTTTCCAGACCGACGTGATGGTGGTCACCGTGGTACTGCTGCTGGTACTGGTGCAAGTGCTGCAAAGCGTGGGCGACAAACTGGTCGTACATTTTTCCCGTAAGTAACCCCAATGGGGTCGGCCTGGCCGACCCGTTCGGGGGCCGTCGCGGCCCTCACAAGGAGTGATCAATGAAGAAGCTGCTTGCTGTTGTCGCCGCTGTCGCGGCCTTCTCGGCCAATGCTGCCGAAACCCTGACCGTCGCCGCTACCCCGGTGCCACACGCCGAAATCCTCAACTTCGTCAAACCGGCGCTGGCCAAAGAGGGCGTGGAACTGAAGGTCAAGGAGTTCACCGACTACATTCAGCCGAACGTGCAGGTGGCGGAAAAGCGCCTGGACGCCAACTTCTTCCAGCACCAGCCGTACCTGGATGAATTCAACAAGGCCAAGGGCACCGACCTGGTAAGCGTGGTAGGCGTGCACATCGAGCCGCTGGGCGTGTACTCGACCAAGATCAAGAAGCTGGACGAACTGCCTTCCGGGGCTACCGTGGTCATCCCGAATGATGCCACCAACGGCGGCCGCGCCCTGTTGCTGCTGGACAAGGCCGGCGTGATCAAGCTCAAGGACAACAAGAACATCCTGTCGACCGTGAAGGACGTTGCCGAGAACCCGAAGAACATCAAGTTCCGTGAACTGGAAGCCGCCACCATCCCGCGTGTGCTGACCCAGGTGGACGCGGCGCTGATCAACACCAACTACGCGCTGGAAGCCAAGCTGAACCCCGAGAAAGATGCCCTGGCCATCGAAGGCAGCGATTCGCCCTATGTGAACATCCTGGTTGCCCGCCCGGACAACAAGGACTCGGACGCGATGAAAAAGCTGGCAACGGCGCTGCACTCGCCTGAGGTGAAGCAGTTCATTACCGAGAAGTACAAAGGCGCTGTGGTTCCGGCTTTTTAAGCCTCGCAATCGCGCTGGCTTCTTCGCGGGCACGCCCGCTCCCACAGGGACATCGCTAGCCTCAGGCCTTGTGATATCCCTGTGGGAGCGGGCGTGCCCGCGAAGCTTTCAATGCCCCATCAATCCCGTTTGACCAACCCAGGCAACTGCGCCACCAGCTTCTGGTTGTTGAACGGCGCCCGAATGAACCCACGCTGACGCCCGTCCGGCCCGACCACCGCCAGGTTGCCGCTGTGGTCCACGGTGTAGCCCGGCTTGCTGGTATCTGCCGGAATGAATGGAATGCTCAGGGCATTGGCCAGCTTCTGGGTATCTTCGATCGACCCCGCCACCCCAATGAAGTCCTTGTCGAAATAAGCCAGGTACTGCTTCAGCTGGTTCGGCGTGTCGCGGTTCGGGTCGACGCTCACCAACACCACCTGCAACCGATCGACAGCATCCTTGGGCAGCTCGCTCTTCACCTGGCGCAATTGGGCCAGGGTGGTCGGGCAGATGTCCGGGCAGTAGGTGTAGCCAAAGAACAGCAGCGACCACTTGCCTTTCAGTTCATCCAGGTGCACCGGCTGGCCATCCTGGTTGGTCATGGTCACATCTGCCACAGTGCGGCTTTGCGGCAACAGGATGATACCGGCATCGATCAGCTCGGCAGGGTTGGGCTGGTCGCGGCCATTGAGCACTTTGTTGACGGTGAGGCCCATGATCAGCGCGACCAGGGCAACGAGGACAAAGACGGTTTTCTGGGTTCGGGTCATAGGTTCAGCAACAGGTAGTGGTCGAGAAGCAACGCGATGAACAGCGCGAACAGGTACACGATAGAGTACTTGAAGGTGCCGATCGCTGCGTGCGGCCGGCTGCCACGGTACAACACCCAGGCCCATCGCAGGAAGCGCAGGCCCAGGGCCAGGGCACAGGCCAGGTACAGCGGGCCGCTCATGTGGATGGCGTAGGGCAACAGGCTCACCGCCAGCAATATCAGGGTGTACAGCAGGATGTGCAGCTTGGTGTAGCGCTCACCGTGGGTCACCGGCAGCATCGGAATGTCGGCCTTGGCGTACTCCTCCTTGCGGTGGATGGCCAGGGCCCAGAAGTGCGGTGGGGTCCAGGCGAAGATGATCAGCACCAGCAGCAACGGCTCGGCACTGACCTGGCCACTGACCGCGACCCAGCCCAGAAGGGGTGGGGCAGCGCCGGCCAGGCCGCCAATCACGATATTCTGCGGCGTGGCACGCTTTAGAAAACCGGTGTAGAGCACCGCATACCCAAGCAGCGAGGCCAGGGTCAGCCAGGCAGTGAGGGCATTGGTGAAAATCAGCAACAGGGCCATGCCCAGCAGCGCCAGCGCCAGGGCAAACAGCAAGGCGGGCAAGGGTTCGACACGGCCTTGGGCCAGCGGCCGCTTGCGGGTACGCGCCATCAGCGCATCGATGCGCCGGTCGACCACATGGTTGACCACTGCCGCGCCACCCGCGCACAGGCCGATACCCAGGTTGCCGAACAACAACACACCCCAGCCCACCCCCGCACGGGTAGCGAGGAACATGCCCGCCAACGAGGTGATCAACATCAGCACGACCACCTTGGGCTTGGTCAACTCCAGGTAATCGCGCCAGCTGGCCCGCTGGGTGCTCAGAAGCGTCGCCACGACTCGTTCCTCATGTGATGGGAAATGCCAACGCCGGTCACTGGCCGCAAGCGCCAGCCTTGGCCGACACCCACGCGTACCTTGTCGACCACCCGAATGCGGTAGTTCACCAGCACCATGCACAGCAACAGCAAAGCCCCACCGGCGTTGTGCGCCACCGCTATGGCCAGCGGCAGGTGCAGCAGCACATTGCTGATGCCCAGGCCCACCTGCACGGCCAGCGCCAGCAACACCAGCCGAGCCAGTCCGCCCAAACCACAGCGCTGCAGTTTCCAGCTGAGCATCAGCAGCACGCAGGTGACCACCAACGCACCCAGCCGGTGGCTGACATGGATGGCCGTGCGCGCATCACTGTCCAGCTGCCCCCCCAGGTAGTTGGGGCCAACGTGCTGGGTCAGGTGGAAACCATTGCTGAAGTCCGCCGCCGGCCACCACTGGCCATGGCAGGTGGGCAGGTCGATACAGGCAACCGCTGCGTAGTTGGCACTGACCCAGCCACCCAAGGCGATCTGCCCGATCACCACCAGCAAGGCCAGCGCAGCGACCCGCCGCAGGCTGAGCGGCAATTTGGGCAACGGCGCAAAGGCCCGCGAAAGCCGCAGGGTTAACAGGAACAGCAGGCTCAGCGTGGTAAAGCCGCCCAGCAAGTGGGCCGTGACGACCTGCGGCCAAAGCTTCAGGGTGACCGTCCACATGCCGAACGCCGCCTGGGCCAGCACCACACCCAGCAACAGCACAGGCAGGCGATAGGGTTGCCCGTCGCTGTGGTGCCGGCGCACTGCCTGCAAGGCGAGCAAGGCGATGACCACGGCAAGGCTGCCCGCGAAGTAACGATGAACCATTTCGGCCCAACCCTTGGCCGCCTCTACCGGGTGTTCGGGAAAGTGCAGTTCGGCATGGGCCAGCTGCGCTTCGCTTTTGGGCACGCTGATGAAACCGTAGCAACCGGGCCAGTCGGGGCAACCGAGGCCGGCGTGGGTCAGGCGGGTATAGGCACCGAGCAGGACGACCAGCAGTGCCAGCAGGGTGGCGCACACAGCAAGGCGGAATCCGGGTCTGGCCATGGCAGGCTCCTAGCCGATATTGGACAGCTTGAGCAGATGGCGCAGGTCATCCAGCACATGCTTGCCGTTGACCTTGGCACCGTAGCGCAGCACCAGGTTGCCGTGCGGATCGACGATCCACAGCTGCGGGGCAACCTCGCCGACCTGCTTGAGGTAGCGCGGCGCATCCAGCGGGTAGCGTTGCAATTGCGGGTATTCGCGCCCGAGCAGGGCCTGGTAGTCGGCGCTCAGCGGCTGGGCGGCGGCCAGCGCATGGCTGGCCCGGCTGGCATCACGGCCCAGGCCGACCTGGATCTGCCGGGCCAGGTACACCAGCCGCTGGCATTCCTCGGCACAGGCCTGCGGCGCGCTGACCAGCAACTGCCAGCGCCCGTCTTCGCCGGCCACGCCCAGGTCGGCACGGCTCTCACCGTTGCCGATCATGGCGCCGTGGTAACTGCGGCCCTCCGGCACCCAGAAGTTGAGTTTGTACATGCTGGTGGCCAGGACCATCGGGCCCAGCACCATCAGAAGAATCAGCAACAGCTGCAAACGCCCGCGGGCTTTGGGTTTGCTACGTTCAGGCACGTCCAGTGGAGTGACGGTGGCCATGGCTTTTCTCCTTGTTTTGGCGCCAGCCGAAATAGAGGTAGAGCAGCACCAGGGCGATCGCCAGGGCAAACCACTGCACGGCGTAACCCATGTGTTTTTCCGGCCCCATGGCCACGATGGGCCAGCCCAGGCGGTAGCTTGCCGGGCCAGGTTCCAGGCGCAGTTCGTGGGCGAACCCCTCACGCCCGAGCTGCGCCCACAGTTGTGCCGCGTCGATGGCGGTCAACAGGTGCGGCCACTGGCCGCCGACTGGGTCCGGGTGCAGCTGGAACGTGTTGCCGGGTTCCACATACACCGAGGCGTCGAGGGCCAAGGCCTGGGCGGGGGTATCGAAGTGCACCGGTACGCGGCGGTCCGGCCAGGGAAGCCAGCCGCGATTGACCAGCAGCCACAGGCCGCTGGCCTGGTCGTGGAAGGGTTGCAGCAATTCGACACCGGCCTGACCGTCGCGCATGCGGTTGTCCAGCAGCACGCTGTGCTCGGCGTCGAAGCGGCCGTACAGGTGCACGCGGCGCATGGCGTTGTCTTCGTTGCCATTCAACTGGCTGGTCGCCAGCGGCGCTTCGATACGTCGCTCGGCGTAGCTGGCCAGCAATGCGCGCTTTTCCTCGGCCCGGCCGAGTTGCCAGCAGCCAAGCGCGATCAGCCCCGGTAGCAGTGCAAGTACCACCAAGGTGGGTACCCAGCCTGGGCGAAACGGCCTCACGGGCGCCTCGCTATACTTATCCACATCACCGCACCCCCCGGGAGTAGCGCCATGCTCAAGGCCGCGATTGTCCTGATGCTGTTGGCCACGATCGCCAGTCTGTTCAGTGGCCTGGTGTTTCTGGTCAAAGATGATGAAAACTCGACCCGCCTGCTGAAAGCGCTGACGGTGCGGGTGACCCTGGCGGCGCTGACCATAGGGCTGGTCGCCTGGGGCTTCATCAGTGGTCAGCTCGTATCTCACGCCCCTTTCTGACGTTTTCACCTCGCCCTGTGGGAGCGGGCATGCCCGCGAATGCGATGTTGAATGCACCGGCGCATTCGCGGGCGCGCCCGCTCCCACAGGGTTCGCTAGTCACAGCACATACACAAAGATGAAAAGCCCCACCCACACCACATCCACGAAGTGCCAGTACCAGCTGGCCGCTTCGAAGCCGAAGTGTTTCTGCGGGTTGAAGTGGCCACGCAGAATACGCACGAACATCACAATGAGGATGATCGTGCCCAAGGTCACGTGCGCGCCGTGGAAACCCGTGAGCATGAAGAACGTAGCGCCATAGATGCCCGAGCCCAGCGTCAGCCCCAGCTTGGTATAGGCCTCGTGGTACTCGAAGGCCTGCAGCGCGATGAAGCTGATGCCCAACACGATGGTCAGCGCCATCCAGCCTTTCAGCGCCCCGCGGTGGTCGCGGCGCAACGCATGGTGGGCCAGGGTGATGGTCACGCTGGAGCTGACCAGCAACAGGGTATTGATCAGCGGCAGGTGCCACGGGTCGATCACTTCCTTGGGCGGCGGGAACAGCTTCGGGTCCGGCGTGTGCAACAGCGGCCAGGTGAACTCGAAGCCGGGCCAGAGCATATGGGCAACACCCTTGGCCCCTTCGCCACCCAGCCACGGCCCCGCCAGCACGCGCACGTAGAACAGCGCGCCGAAGAAGGCCAGGAAAAACATCACTTCCGAGAAGATGAACCAGCTCATGCCCCAGCGGAAAGAGCGGTCCAGCTGCGCGCTGTAGAGCCCTGCACGGCTTTCCTTGACCACCGCCCCGAACCAGCCGAACAACATGTAGGCCAGAAACAGAGCACCCACGAAGAAAATCAACGGCCCGTGCGACTCCGGGTGCCCGGCCTTCATGTCGTTGAACCAGGTACCCAGGCCGAACACGCTGATGAACATGCCGAGGGTAGCGATGATCGGCCACTTGCTCTGCGCCGGAACATAGTAATGCTCATGACTTGCCATTGCTGTTCTCCTTCCCTTAACGGGCGCCCTGGACGGCCTGGGCCGCAACTTGAGCGACCGGCGGGTGGCGAGCGGTGATGTCGAACAAGGTGTAGGCCAGCGTCAGGTGCTTCACGCTGGCCGGCAGGTCGCGGTCGACGATGAAGCGCACCGGCATTTCGATGCGTTGGCCGGGTTGCAGCACCTGCTGCGTAAAGCAGAAGCACTCGGTCTTGTGGAAGTACGCCGCGGCTTCGGCGGGGGTGATGCTGGGTATCGCCTGGGCACTCATCGGCCGGTCGGTCGGGTTATGGGCAATGAAGATCATCTGGTTGACCGCACCGGGGTGGACCTCCAGCTGATCGGCGCTGGAGTAGAAGTCCCAGACCATGTCGCTGGCGTTGGTCGACATGAACTGCACCCGCACCGACCGCGAGGGGTCACTGACCTGGCTGCCCTCGTACTGCCCGCCGGTCTTGCCATTGATGCCGAAGGCCTTGCACATCACGTCGTAGATCGGCACCAGGGCAAAGCCGAAGGCGAACATCACCACCGTCAGCATCAGCAGGCGCGTTACCAGGCGCTTCAGCGAAAGGCCTGTCATGGCGGCGCTCCTACTTCACTTCCGGCGGTGTCTGGAAGGTGTGGTAGGGCGCAGGCGAGGGGATGGACCACTCCAGGCCTTCAGCGCCGTCCCAGGGTTTGGCCGGCGCAGGGGCGCCGCCACGGATGCACTTGATGACGATGAACAGGAAGAAGATCTGCGTGGCACCGAACATGAACGCGCCGATCGAAGACACCATGTTGAAATCGGCGAACTGCAGGTTGTAGTCGGGTATGCGCCGCGGCATACCGGCCAGCCCCACGAAATGCATGGGGAAGAAGGCCAGGTTCATGCCGATGAACGACAGCCAGAAATGCAGCCTGCCAAGGGTCTCGTCATACATGTGACCGGTCCATTTCGGCAGCCAGTAGTAGGCCGAGGCGAAGATGCCAAAGATGGCCCCAGGCACCAGCACATAGTGGAAGTGCGCCACCACGAAGTAGGTGTCGTGGTACTGGAAGTCGGCCGGTGCAATCGCCAGCATCAGCCCACTGAAGCCGCCGATGGTAAACAGGATGACGAAGGCGATGGCGAACAGCATTGGGGTTTCGAAGATCAACGAGCCTTCCCACATGGTGCTGACCCAGTTGAACACTTTCACGCCGGTGGGCACCGCAATCAGCATGGTGGCGTACATGAAGAACAGCTCGCCGACCACCGGAATACCGACCACGAACATGTGGTGCGCCCACACGATGAACGACAGGAAGGCGATGGCCCCGGTGGCGTACACCATCGAGGTGTAGCCAAACAGGGGCTTGCGCGAGAATGCCGGGATGATCGAGCTGACCGCGCCAAAGGCGGGCAGGATCATGATGTACACCTCGGGGTGGCCGAAGAACCAGAACACATGCTGGAACAGCACCGGGTCACCACCGCCAGCCGCACTGAAGAAGCTGGTGCCGAAGTGGATGTCCATCAACATCATGGTCACCACCCCTGCCAGCACCGGCATCACTGCAATCAGCAGGAACGCAGTGATCAACCAAGTCCAGACGAACAGTGGCATTTTCATCAAGGTCATGCCGGGGGCACGCAGGTTCAGGATGGTCGCGATCACGTTGATCGCCCCCATGATCGAGCTGACACCCATCAGGTGGATGGCGAAGATGAAGAAGGTGACGCTGGCCGGGGCATAGGTCGTCGACAGCGGGGCGTAGAAGGTCCAGCCGAAATTCGGCCCGCCACCGGGGCTGAACAAGGTTGAAACCAGCAGCAGGAACGCCGCCGGCAACAACCAGAAGCTGAAGTTGTTCATGCGCGGCAGGGCCATGTCCGGCGCGCCGATCATCAGCGGGATCATCCAGTTGGCCAAGCCGACGAAGGCCGGCATCACGGCGCCGAAGACCATGATCAGCCCGTGCATGGTGGTCATTTGGTTGAAAAACGCCGGTTCGACGATCTGCAGCCCCGGCTGGAACAGCTCGGCGCGGATCACCATGGCGAACGAGCCACCCAACAGGAACATGAGGAAGGCGAACCACAGGTACAGGGTGCCGATATCCTTGTGGTTAGTGGTCAGCACCCAGCGCATCAGGCCCTTGGCCGGGCCGTGCGCATGGTCATGGCCGTGGGCGTGGTCGTCGATCACTGCACTCATGTCCTGTCTCCTGCAATCCACTGATTGCCGCGAGTAACCCGGTTCACTTGGCTTCTGCCTGCTTCAGCGCCAGCACGTCCTTCGGCGTGACCATGTCGCCCTTGTTGTTGCCCCAGGCGTTGCGTTCGTAGGTCACCACGGCAGCGATATCGACCTCCGACAGTTGCTTGCCGAAGGCGGCCATGGCGGTACCGGGTTTGCCGTGGAAAACGATGCTCAAGTGACCTTCCTTCGGCCCGGTAGCGATCTTCGAGCCTTTCAGCGCCGGGAACATCGGCGGCAGGCCCTGGCCTTCGACCTGGTGACAGGCCACGCAGGTGGTGTGGTAGACCTTGTCGCCGCGCGCCACCAACTCGTCCAGGGTCCATTCCTTGCTGGTCAGCTCCTTGAGCTTGGCCGCCTCTGCCTTGCGCTCGCCAAGCCAGGTGTCGTAGTCGGCCTGGGACTTGACCTCGACTACAACGGGCATGAAACCGTGGTCCTTGCCGCACAACTCGGTACACTGGCCGCGGTAGATGCCTGGCTTCTCGATGCGCGTCCAGGCTTCGTTGACGAAGCCGGGAATGGCGTCGCGCTTGACCGCGAAGGCGGGCACCCACCATGAGTGAATTACATCGGCCGCCGTCACCAGGAAGCGCACCTTGGCACCCACCGGCAACACCAGCGGTTGGTCGACTTCCAGCAGGTAGTGCTCGTCTTTGGGCGCCTGGTTGTGAATCTGCTCGGCGGGGGTGGCCAGGTTGCTGAAGAACTCCACGTCCTGGCCCAGGTACTTGTAATGCCACTTCCACTGGTAGCCGGTGACCTGGATGTCGATATCCGACTCGCTGGCGTCATAGATGTCGATCAGGGTCTTGGTGGCCGGTATGGCCATGGCCACAAGGATCAGGAACGGGACCACGGTCCAGAGGATTTCCACCCAGGTATGCTCGTGGAAATGCGCGGCCTGCTGGCCGGTGGAGCGGCGGTGGATGACCATGGACCAGAACATCGCGCCGAACACCACGATGCCGATGACCACGCAGATCCAGAAGATGGTCATGTGCAGATCGAAGACGGCGTTGGAGACTTCCGTCGCCCCCGGGTGCATGTTCACGGTCCAGGCAGCGTTGGCCTGACCCAGAACCGACCACAACAGCAGGCCCATCCAGACAGGTGGATGTCGCATCATTGCGGGTTCCCCTTCTCGTTCTTGTTTTCCCGGAGGCGTGGCCTGCGGCAAGAGGGAACGGCGGTCAAGACTGCCTGGCTTCAACGACCGAGCCCCTGCTAAAAGCAGTCGGGCCTCATCAACGAATCACGTTCACCGGGAGTATAGACAGCGACCAATGCCGCGCAACGAAGGCAATGAAATGAACTTCACGAAACAGCTATATGCCTTGAAAACCGCAGGCTTAAAGGGGGAATGGCCAAATAGTGGCCATGCTATATTCCAGGTAACGCAGAATTTGAAATCATCTATAACAAATTCGTCTTAGGTATGCCGTATACCGAGCTAATTTAGTGTCTTCCGTTTGAAACGTAATGTCCCTGGAGTTGTCATGAACATCGCTGCTGTACGCGAGCAGGTAAGCCAAGCCCATCAACATGAAGGCCAGACTGGCCAATTGAAACAGCGTCTCGAGCTGCAACTGCCCCACCTGCACCCCTCGATCCAACTGCCTGAGCAGGACGCACAGGGTACTTTGGCGCGCTTCGTCAGCGCCTACATCGAACAGGTTCCGGAACTGCTGGAGGCGGCCCATGAAGTCGCCCTTGAGGCCGGCATCGAGTCGCAGATCAAGCCTGTATTGAAAATTGCCGAGGCTTACTTCCTGCAGCCACCCGAGGTCATGAACGGGCATGTGGGGCTGGACTGCCTGCTAGATGAGGCGTACCTGGCGCACCGCCTGGTGGAGGAGGTGAATGACTTGTACATCCGTCACTTCCAGCAGCCGCTGATCCCGGTCGACACCACCGTCGCCAACCTGATTGCCCACCAGTTGATCGGCGAAGAATTTGCCAACCAGCTGGATGAAGTGGTGCACCACTCGGTGGATGAGATGCTCAATGACGCAAGCTTTGCGGCTGAGTCGGTGGAAGCCTACCGCGAGACGCTGACTAGCCCGGCAACCGGTGAGGCGTGGAAGCGCTGGCCGTGCCTGTCGCGTCAGCTGGGTGTCGAGCTGGGTCAGCCGACCTGATAATCCTGTGCCTGCCTCTTCGCGGGTTCACCCGCGAAAAGGCCCGTTCAGGTACTACAGAACTTCAACCTCAGGTCCCCACACCCGCCGTAGTCCGTAACCGCCCCTCGATTCGCCGCTTCAACCGCCGCTGTTCGATCAGCAACCGCGAGCCATTGGCAGCATTGCTGCGCCCCCAGTCCTCCAGCAATTCAAGGCACGAGTGGTCGATATAGCTCAGGTTACCCAGTGGCACATGCAACGTGGTGCCCGCCGGCACGCCATCGAGCACCTGGGTCAATGCCGGTACCTTGAGGAAGGTCGCGGCGCCACTGAGCCGCAATTCCATGTGCCCAGGCTTTGCCAGATCGACCAGGTTGATCTTCAACCGTGCCGCCCTGAATGCCAGCTTCAGCAAGGTCAGGGCAAAGCCGAGCAACACGCCGGTCAGCAGGTCGGTAAAGATGATCGCCAGCGCCGTCGCCGCATAGGTGAACATCGGCATGCGGCCATAACGGCCCAACCCACGGAACGCCTTGAAGTCGACCAGCTTGATCCCCGTGAACACCAGCACACCTGCCAGGCTGGCTACCGGTATCTGCTGCAGCACACTGCTCAACGCCACCACGAAAGCCAGCAGCCACAAGCCATGGAAAATGGCCGAAGCGCGTGTTTGCGCACCTGCCTGCACGTTGGCCGAGCTACGTACGATCACCCCGGTCATCGGCAGTGCACCCAGCACCCCGCAGAGCATGTTGCCAATGCCCTGTGCGGACAGCTCACGGTCGAAGTCCGACCGCTGGCCACTGTGCATGCGGTCGACCGCAGCCGCTGACAGCAAGGTTTCGGCACTGGCAATGAATGCCAGGGCAAAGGCGGCGACGAGCAGAGCAGGGTCGGCCAGTTGCATCAAATCACCGGGGCGGAGCCAGTCGATGGCTTCGGACAAGTCAGCCGGTACTTCCACGCGGTTCACGGGCAAGGCCAACCACATGCTGATGATGGTCATGCTCGCCACACCCAGCAGGGCCCCAGGCACAAAACGCAGGCGCTGCGGCCGCAAACGTTCCCAGCCCCACATGATGGCGATGGTGCCCAGGCCCAGCGCACCGGCTATCCAGCCAGCGCCGGCGCTTTCGTGCGGCATGGCCGCAGCGAGGGTCGCCGGGAACTGCACAAGGTTCTGCATACCCGATGGCTGCGGTGCGGTGTCGAACATCACATGCACCTGCGACAGCACGATCAACACGCCAATGCCTGCCAGCATGCCGTAGACCACCGCCGGCGCGGTGACGCGGAACCAGCAGCCCAGGCGCAGGCGCCCGGCCAGCAATTGCAGCAAACCGGCCAATAGCAGGATCGGCCCGAGCATGGCCATGCCGTGCTGGCGTACCAGCTCGAAGACCAGCACCGCAAGGCCCGCCGCCGGACCACTGACTTGCAACGGCGAACCGGCGAGGAAGCCGACCACGACCCCGCCGATAATGCCGGTAATCAGGCCCTTGGCCGGCGGCATGCCCGAGGCGATAGCAATGCCCATGCACAAGGGCAGGGCCACCAGAAAGACCACCACCGAAGCCAGCAACTCACGCGGCAGGGCCGCTTTCAGCTGTGTAATGTTCACCATGTTTCTCCTTTCTCTAGTCGCACGGCCATTCCCCTGGCCATGGGCACGTTGGGTCCCCGACAAGCGCGCAGGCGCGGGCCGCCAGCGGGCTCGCCGGCAGGGCAGTCAGGGTATTCAGGGCAGCCGAAGGCCGCGCCACACCCTTACAGGGTGCAGCCGGCTATCAAGGTTTTAACGGCGGACGGGTCGCTTAGTAGCGGCCTCTCGGAGTGGCGCATGGCACCGGTTGGCCTGCGGCCAGGGGCATGAAGCTGTCGCTGGCAGCGTCGTAGGCTTCGATCCTGCTGGTCTCGATGTCGTAGATCCAGCCATGGATGTACAGCTGACCCGCTGCAAGCCCCGAAGCCACCGAAGGGTGGGTGCGCAAGTGGTGCAGCTGGGCAATGACGTTCTCTTTGGTCAGCACTTGCATGCTTTCATGTTCGCTGCCGCACGAGCAGTTGTTCTCGACCACGGTACGGGCCACTTCGGCGTGGCGCAGCCAGGCGCCAACGGTTGGCATCTTGGTCAGCGATTGCGGGTTGAGTACCGCACGCATCGCGCCACAGTCGGAGTGGCCGCAGATGATGATGTGGTGCACTTTAAGTGCCATCACCGCGTACTCGATAGCGCTGGAAACGCCACCGTTCATCTGGCCATAAGGCGGTACTACGTTACCTACGTTACGGGTCACGAACAGGTCGCCTGGCGAACTTTGCGTGATCAGTTCGGGCACGATGCGCGAGTCGGCGCAGGTAATGAACATGGCGCGCGGTGTTTGCGCAGTGGCGAGCTTCTTGAACAGCTCTTGCTGTTCAGGGAAGACGTCATGGTGAAAGCGCAGGAAACCGTCGACGATGTGCTTCAGGGCAGCATCGGCGCTTTCAGCGGGGACCTGCGGTACGACCTTGGATGGGTCCTTGACGGGCATGATTCATCCTCTTGACGGTGTGTAGGTAAATCCATTTTACCGGTTAAAGATTCTGGCTATGCAGGGTTTTAGATGACACGCACAGCCCATAGATCACAGTCGGTGTGGATTGGTTGCCTACGCTAACCGGGAAAACTTAACTGAAACTTAATTCGAGGGCTCTAGAACGGGCGTTCCAGATATAAACGGCGGGATCTGAATAATAGCAAAAAAACATCAACTGCCAATATGTATTAGCGTAATTATTGGCTGCCATTAGTGAGGCTTTCTGTAGGGCGTGTTTACCTTGGCTATCAGAACAGTGCCATCTGCTCGCCCGGCGGGGAAAAGGCCGAGCAATCCAGCACCTGTGACTCGCGCCCTTCGAACGCCAGGCGTTTCATCGCCTTGGCGAAACGCTGCGCCAGCAACTCGGCAAATACCCCCTCACCCCGCATGCGTGTGCCAAAGCGGCTGTCGTACAGCTCGCCATCGCGGCTCTGGCGGATCAGGCTCAGCACATGCGCAGCGCGCTGTGGGTAATGGTCGTGCAACCACTGCTCGAACAGCGGCGCCACCTCCAGCGGCAGGCGCAGCAGCATGTACGCCGCGCTCTGCGCCCCGGCCGCCTTGGCCGCTTCCAACAGGCGCTCCAGTTCGCTGTCGTTGATCATCGGTATCATCGGCGAGCACAACACGCCCACCGGCACGCCTGCTTCGCGCAGCACACGAATGGCCCGCAACCTTGCCCCTGGCGCTGCCGCCCGGGGCTCGAGCACCCGCTTGAGGTCATCGTCCAGCGTAGTCAGGCTGATCATCACCCGCACCAGGCGCTGGCGGGCCATGTCGGCGAGCAGGTCGAGGTCGCGCAGCACCAGGGCCCCTTTGGTGACGATGGTCACCGGGTGGCGAAAACGCAGCAGTACCTCAAGCAGGCGCCGAGTCAGCAGTTGCTCGCGCTCGATGGGCTGGTAAGGGTCAGTGTTGGAGCCCAGGTTGATCGGTGCACACTTATACCCAGGTTTGCTCAACTGCTGCACCAGTACCTCGGCGGCGTTGGTCTTGGCGATCAGCTTGGTTTCGAAGTCCAGGCCTGGGGACAGATCCCAGTAGGCATGGGACGGGCGGGCATAGCAGTAGATACAGCCATGCTCGCAACCGCGGTAGGGGTTGATCGAGCGGTCGAAGGGCAGGTCAGGGGAAGTATTGCGCGCGATGATGGTCTTGGCGGTTTCAGCCCTGACCTCGGTGCCTTGGGTAACGGGCACCTCCTGATACCAGCCATCGTCTTCAAGCACCGACTGGCGGGGTGCAAAACGATTGTGTGGGTTATGGCGGGTACCACGACCGCGAACAGGATCCATGCTGTTAGCCCCTAACTGGTTATGCATACAGTATATTACCAGCAGCGCCTTCACCCTTGTTGTCAGGGAGACAAGTGGCGCCTTGCGTACGGCTCCAGCGACATGGGCCTGCCGGCGAATGCGTTGAACGACGCCGTCATCCGGCGCATTCCGCCCTTGGCCAGGATTTCGTCGCGCAGGCGGCGGCCCAGCGCCCGATGATCGGCGTCGGCCGCCTCGAATGCGCTGAACGCGTCAATGGCATGGACCTGCGCCCACTTGTAGCAGTAGTAACCCGCTTCATAACCCGTGACCATGTAATCGAACCCTTCGGCAAACCTGTCCTGGGCGAAGGCTTGCGGCAAGCCGACCTGCTGGGTTGCGGCAATCGCCAGTTGGCGAAGGTCGTGGCGGGCGCGATCGTCGCAATGCGCGACAAGATCGAACCAGCACAGCCGCAGTTGCTCGGCTTCCGCCACCGCATGGAAACGACGTTTGCCAGCGAGCCACTGCTGCATCTGTGGCAATGACACTGGCGGCGCACCCGTTTCCGGCTGCGGCAACGCCAACAGTGCCGGGGCAGACCAGCACCACTGTTCGAGCAAGGTGCCGACGAATTCGCAGGCATCGGCGCCCAGCGCGGAAGTGGCGGTGCGATTGAGGCGCCGGTGCTGGTTGGTGACCAGCAACTGATGCAGGGCATGGCCCGCCTCGTGGAACAGCTTGCAAAGGTCTGCGTGGTCCAAGTTGGGCGTGACTTGCCCAGGCTGCAGCTCGAAACAGCAGGAAAGCAGAACGGCGGGCAAGGTCACCACACCGTCGGCCTCCACATGGCGCTGGCGCATGGGATAACTGTACGGCCAGGGCAGCTTGCCTGGGCGTTGGTAGGCATCCAGGTAGATATGCCCCAGGCGGGCATGCCCGTCCATTACCTCCAGTACCTGCACATCGGGGTGCCAACCTGCCACATCGCACGCCACGATACGCACGCCAAGCACCTGTTCATGCAGTTGCCACAGCCCCTGCAGGACGCTGCCCAGGGGGAAACGCTCGCGCAGGCTGGCATCGATCGCCTCGTTGCCTTGCAGCCGCAGCTTTCGGCCAAGGTATGCCACGTCCCACGGGGCAAGCGCCTCGATACCCAATTCGCTACCCAGCACCTGCATCGCCTTCAGCTCCTCCTGCAGGCGCGCGCTGTTCTGCTGGATCAAGGCGTTGATGAAGGCCTCGACCTGCGAGGTGTCTCGCGAGTCCTTGGCTTCAAGGCTCAACTGCGCCGCGTTGGCCAGGCCCAACAGTCGCGCACGCTCATGACGCAGCCGCAACAGCGCCTGCAGCACCGGGCCATTGTCCAGGGCGTAGTTGCCACCCAGGTCGCAAGCCAGCTGCCGTGAGGCCTGATAAACCTCTTTACGCAAATCACGCGCGTCGGCCCACTCAAGGACCACTTGCACCGTGCGCTCGTCAAGGTCGAGCAGCCAACCCGCCTGGCCCTGCGCCGCAGCCTTGACTGCCAGCCGATCACGCTCAACGCCTGGCAGGCCGGCCAGGCGCGCCTCGTGCGGCACCAGGCAAGTCCAGGCCTCACGTGCCTGGATCAGGTTACTCATGAATTGCTGCTCAAGCCCGACGATCGCCTGCTCGGTGGTGTGCAGTTGCTTGCGCGCGCTAGCGCCCAAACCATGGCCGGCGTGGCGGAACGCCCTGAGGATCAGTTTGAGCACAGCCTGGCGCTCGTCATCCAGCTGCGCGGGATCGAGGCGCTGGTAGGCTTCATACAACCTTGAGTGCTCGTGCTTGTATCGCGCCCAGTCGAGCAGCAACTGATTACAAGCATCGACCTCCACAGCCCATGCCTGGCTTTCGTACACCAACGGCACGAGCATGTGCAGCAGGTCTTCCAGCCGCTGGTCAAGCTGCTCGACGGCCAGCACCAAGCTATCCCAACCTGGCGCCGGGCCGCTGTGTTCGATGATCTGTTCGAGCGCCGCGACATTGGCGTCGCGAATGGACAAGAAGACGGGTTGAAGCTGCTCGGGCCGTAGCGACGGGTAGTCGAGCAAGCCATGGGCAATTCGAGCAAGGACGTGGTTCACGAAGCACCTCAGGGGCAAGTCAGGGGCCGACACTTTAGCCAGCCCCCTGTTACCCCGCAGAAGCTCTATGTAACGCCCTGTACCCCTACTCTGTGGGTTTCTTCAACTTCGGATTAGGGAAGAACTGCACCGTCTGTACCTTGGCCGCAGGGGGTTTCGGTTCGAGGTGGTTGACCCGTGTCCCCAGCTCCCTGGGCACCGACAAGCCCTGTTCGTTGAGCGTATCGGTAAAGCCGCAGGCCACGCACTCACGGTGCGGTACGTCGTCTTCGCTCCACATCATCAGTTTGTCGGGCTGGCTGCATGCCGGGCATACAGCCCCGGCAATAAAGCGCTTCTTGGTCTTGTTCACGGCTACCTCACTCATGCCGCAGCGGCCTCGGCCAAGCCACTGTGGCGCAGCAATGCATCAATGGAAGGCTCACGGCCACGGAAGTCGACGAACAGTTCCATGGGCTCGCGCGAGCCGCCACGCGCCAGGATCGCTTCGCGGAAGGCGCGGCCGGTTTCGGCATTCAGCACGCCTTCTTCCTCGAAGCGCGAGAAAGCGTCGGCCGACAGCACTTCAGCCCACTTGTAGCTGTAGTAACCCGCTGCGTAACCGCCGGCAAAGATGTGCGCAAAGCTGTTGGGGAAACGGTTGTACGCCGGCGGGCGCATGACCGAGACCTCATCGCGTACGCCTTCGAGCACCTGCAGCACGTTGCGGCCGTCGCCATGGCTGGCATGCAGTTCGAAGTCGAACAGCGAGAACTCCAGTTGGCGCACCATCATCATGCCCGACTGGAAGTTCTTCGCCGCCAGCATCTTGTCCAGCAGGTCCTGTGGCAGGGCCGCACCGGTTTCATAATGCGCCGAAATCAGCGCCAGGCCTTCCGGCTCCCAGCACCAGTTTTCCATGAACTGGCTAGGCAGCTCGACGGCATCCCAGGCCACGCCATTGATGCCGGAAACCCCGGCATGCTCGATGCGCGTCAGCATGTGGTGCAGGCCGTGGCCAAATTCGTGGAACAGCGTGGTGACCTCATCATGGGTCAGCAGCGCCGGCTTGCCAGGCGCAGCCGGGGTGAAGTTGCACACCAGGTTGGCCACCGGGCTTTGCAACTGGCCGCTGGCGGTGCGGCGCCGGTCACGGGCGCCGTCCATCCAGGCCCCCCCCCGCTTGTTGGCGCGGGCATACAGGTCGAAGAAGAAGCGCCCGACATGCTGGCCGTTTTCCTTGATTTCGAACAGGCGGACATCCGGGTGCCAGCTGTCGAAGCCCTTCAACTCGGCGATTTCGATGCCATACAGGCGCTGCACGATGCTGAACAGGCCGCTAAGTACCTTGTCGATCGGGAAGTAGGCGCGCAGGGCCTCCTGCGACACGCTGTAGCGCTGTTCGCGCAGCTTCTCGCCATAGTATCCGGCGTCCCAACTGGCCAGCTCTGGGCAGCCTTGCTCGGCGGCATAGGCCTTGAGCTGCTGCAGGTCCTGCGCGGCAAACGGCTTGGAGCGTTGGGCCAGGTCGCGCAGGAAGCTCAGTACCTGGTCACTGGACTCGGCCATCTTGGTCGCCAGGCTCAGCTCGGCGTAGTTCTTGTAGCCCAGCAGCTCGGCCAGTTCCTGACGCAGGTCGAGGATTTGCTCCATCACCGGCCCGTTGTCGTTCTGGCCAGCGTTCGGGCCCTGGTCCGAGGCGCGGGTGCAGTAGGCCGCGTACACCTCTTCGCGCAGGGCGCGGTCGCTGGCGTAGGTCATCACGGCGTAGTAGCTGGGGAATTCCAGGGTGATCAGCCAGCCGTCGAGGCCCTTGGCCTGCGCTGCAGCGGCCATTTGCGCCTTGGCCGAATCGGTCAGGCCGGCCAGTGCGGCCTCGTCGGTCACATGCTTGGTCCAGGCCTGGGTAGCGTCCAGCAACTGGTTGGAGAAGCGGCTGCCCAGCTCACTGAGCTTGCTTTGCACATCGGCATAGCGCTGCTGCTTGTCCGCTGGCAGGTCGATACCCGACAGACGGAAGTCACGCAGGGCATGTTCGAGTATGGTTTTTTGCGTCACATCGAAACCGGCGGCCTCCGGGCCGCTGATCAGCGCCTGGTAGGCTTCGAACAACGCACGGTTCTGGCCCAGTTCGGTAGAGTAGGCGCTGAGCGCTGGCAGGCACGACTCGTAAGCCTCGCGCAATTCAGCGCTGTTGCACACCGCGTTGAGGTGGCTGACCGGGCTCCAGGCTGCACCCAGGCGGTCGTTCAGTTCGTCCATGGCCAGCACCAGGCCGGCCCAGGTAGGGTTGCTGCCTTGCTTTTCGAGGATCTCGGCAATGGCTTCACGGTTGTCGGCCAGGATCGCTTCGATCGCCGGCAACACGTGTTCGGCACGGATTTGCGAGAAGGGCGGCAGATCGTAGGACTGCAGAAGCGGGTTGTTCGCACTCACGGTTCGGATACCTTGGCAGAAGAAACACTGCCCCATCTTAATTACAATCGACGCCGACCGCAGCAGGCAGCCTGCCTATCGACACAGATGAGAGACGCTATCATGGCCATTCGCAGCTTCCAGCAACACACTCCAAAAGTGGGGCCCAGGGCATTCGTCGACCGTTCGGCGGTGGTGCTGGGCGACGTTGAAATCGGCGAAGACAGCTCGGTCTGGCCACTGACCGTGGTGCGCGGCGACATGCACCGCATCCGGATTGGTGCGCGCACCAGCGTGCAGGACGGCAGCGTGCTGCATATCACCCACGCCGGCCCGTTCAACCCGGACGGCTTCGCGCTGATCATCGGCGACGAAGTGACCATCGGTCACAAGGTGATGCTGCATGGCTGCACGTTGGGTAACCGCATTCTGGTCGGCATGGGCAGCACGGTCATGGACGGTGCGATCGTGGAGGATGAAGTGATCATTGGCGCCGGCAGCCTGGTGCCGCCAGGCAAGCGCCTGGTCAGCGGCTACCTGTACATGGGCAGCCCGGTGAAACAGGCGCGGCTGCTCAATGACCAGGAGCGGGCGTTTTTCGCCTACAGCGCCAGCAACTATGTGAAGCTCAAGGACCAGCACCTGGCCGAAGGCTTCGATCAACCTGAATGAGCGCATTTGCGTGGAACCTTGTACATGCACCAGCAAAACATCCTGTTCGACCTCGACGGCACCCTGACCGACCCACGCCTGGGCATCACCCGCTCTATCCAGTATGCCTTGGCAAAGCTGGGCATCGATGAGCCAGACCTGGCCCGCCTCGAGCACTTCATCGGCCCACCTTTGTTGCAGGCGTTCATGCAGTTCTATGGTTTCGACGAAGCCAAGGCGTGGGAGGCGGTGAATTTCTACCGCGAGCGCTTCCGCGTGACCGGGCTGTACGAAAACCTGGTGTTCGCCGGCGTGCCGGAGCTGCTCCAAGCCCTGAACAGCCAGGGCCGCACGCTGTATATCGCCACTTCCAAACCGTGGGAGTTTGCCCGCGAAATTGCCCGGCACTTCGCCTTCGACCACCACTTCAAGGTGATCTACGGCAGCGAACTGGACGGCACGCGCACCAACAAGGTTGAGCTGATTCGCCATTTGCTGGACGAAGAAGGGCTGGACCCGGCGCAGACGCTGATGATCGGTGACCGCAAACATGACCTGATCGGCGCGCGCAGCAATGGTTTGCAGGCCGTGGCGGTGGGCTATGGGTTTGGTAGCCGGGAAGAGTTGATGGCCGAAGCACCGGCTTTCCACTTCGCCACGCTGGCCGAGATGCATCAGGCATTTACCAAGGCCTGAGGGCCTTCAGGGCTGCTTTGCAGCCCATGCGGTCACTGTGGGAGATTCTATGGTTCCTGGCAAGGGTAGCCGCTGCATCTTCAGTGCCTGTGAGATCGAGCGCCGCCCGCGCGGCGCATCGCGAG
>NZ_RHQO01000023.1:0-73179 GCF_003935475.1 Pseudomonas sp. p99-361
CCGCGCGCGCCTGTCACAGGCGTTACTGGCCCGAAACAAACGTAGGAGCGAGCGCAGCTCGCGATTGCGCCGCGCGGTCGGCGCTCGATCTCACAGGCGCTGAAGATGCTCCGGCTACCCTTGCCAGGAACCATAGAATCTCCCACAGGGATTGCATAAGCCCTGAGGCCTGTGCGGTCAATGTGGGAGCTGGCTTGCCGGCGATAGGGCCAGTACAGGCTTACTTGTGCAACCAGCTGAGGAAGCCGCCCTTCTTGATCAGGGCCGGCTTCTGCAGCAACAACGACTCCCGGCTCTGGCGCCGGAACCGCTGCAACTTGCTCAGCGCCGTCTGCACATCGCCACGTTGCGCCAGGCAACTTTTCACCTGCTCTTTGTCGATGCGGTACAGCACGCAGCTGGTCAGTGTACGGAACTCGGCCAGTGACTCGTCTTCGTCGATGATCCCCTCCACCCCCAGCACCTCGCCCGGCCCCATGCGCCCGGCCTCCAGCAGCTTGTCGCCATCGCGCACAGAGGCCGACACCACGCCGCTGCCAATCACCAGCAAATGGTCGGAATGCGCGCCTACCTCCAGGATCACCTGATCCGCCAGGTACTCCACCGCCGTCATGCGCTGGCTCAGTGCGTCACGCTCTTCAGCGCTTAGCGAACGGAACACCCGCACCTCGTCCAGCACTTCGCGCTGGCGGCTGCGTGGCGGCATGGCCAGGTCGACGTTCCACATTACCCCGCTCGCCTCCAGGTGGCGGTGCGCCAGGTCGAACAACTGGTTGCGCGCCGCGGTCTTGCCGCCCATGTCGGCAATGAACCCGTTGGCCTCGTACTCCACCGACTCCAGTGTCGAGGCCTTGACCGACACCTTGGGCGCAGGTGAAGCAAGGATCGCGCTGGTGCCCTGCAGGGCTTTTTCCAGTGCGTCGAACACCCGCCTGGGCCGCACTTTGGCCGGCACTACCACGTTGATCGACACCCCATGCACATCCGCCGGCCTGCTGTGGTTGAGCAGGCGCGCCTTGGCCGCCACCGAATTGGGGATCACTGCCAGGCTACCTGTGCCCGTGAGCAGGCGCGTGGCCCGCCAGTCGATATCCAGCACCTTGCCTTCGGTGCCGTCGATCGCGATCGAATCGCCAATCTGGTAGGGCCGCGTGGTGTTCAGCACGATGCCGCTGAACACGTCAGCCAGCGTGCTCTGCAACGCCAGGCCTATGACGATGGCCATCACGCCCGAGGTGGCCAGCAGGCCCTTGACTGGCAGCTGCAGCACATAGCCTGCGGCCGCGACTACCGCGGCAAGGAAGATCAGCGCCCCCAGCACGTCCTGCAGCAAGCGCCCGCCGTGGCTACCCCGCGCTACCAGCAACAGGCCGAACACCACGGTGACCGTGCGCGCGCCAAACAGCCACCAGCCGATGGCCAATACCGTGGCCATCAGGTTGCGCGGCACATCGTCCGGCCAGGGCGGTGGCTGCAGCGGGCTCATGCCGGCGGCCACCAGCACCGCGCTGAACAACAGGAAAAGCACCAGCCGCATACCGATGCGCCAGGCCCGGTGCTGGAGGGGGATCAACTGCCAGATTACGAGGTCGAGCAGGATCAGGGCAGTACCGAGCAGCAACGGGGACGACTGGATGAACGCCAGCATGGTGGTCTCGGGAGTGAGGGGAGGGCTGTGGGTAGTAATAGAGCAGGTTGGCCGGGCAGGCAATGGGCGCCTGCGTGCGGGTAAACCCGCCCTGAGCGAGATGCGGTCGCTGTGGGAGCGGGCAAGCCCGCGAAGAGGCCAGCAAATCCAGCGCCAATCTATCGTTCCCAAAACAGAACGCTAAAGCCAAAAACCGCTATCTACCGCTCCAAAGGTGACGGTTTTAATCTTCTCCCATCAACGCGAAACACCCAACTTGCTGAACTTCAAACCCTATGGAGCAACGACCATGACCAACTTCAAATACAACCGCCTGAACAAAGACGATGCCGCCGTACTGCTGGTCGACCACCAGGCTGGCCTGCTGTCGCTGGTGCGCGACATCGAGCCGGATGCCTTCAAGAACAACGTACTGGCCCTGGCTGACCTGGCCAAGTTCTTCAACCTGCCGACCATCCTCACCACCAGCTTCGAACAAGGCCCCAACGGCCCGCTGGTCCCGGAACTGAAAGCCCTGTTCCCGGACGCGCCGTACATCGCCCGCCCAGGCCAGATCAACGCCTGGGATAACGAAGACTTCGTGAAGGCGGTGAAGGCCACCGGCAAGAAGCAGCTGATCATCGCCGGCGTGGTCACCGAAGTGTGCGTAGCCTTCCCGGCGCTGGCCGCCCTGGAAGAAGAGTTCGACGTGTTCGTGGTTACCGATGCCTCCGGCACCTTCAACGCCATGACCCGCGACGCCGCGCATGACCGCATGAGCCGCGCTGGCGCCCAGTTGATGACCTGGTTCGGGGTTGCCTGCGAGCTGCACCGCGACTGGCGCAACGACATTGAGGGCCTGGCCGCGCTGTGCTCCAACCATATCCCGGACTACCGCAACCTCATGACCAGCTACAACGCCTTCAACGCCAACAAGTAAGCCGCAGCCGCGGGCACCCTCAGCCGGTGCCCACGCAGGGCAGCACACTTATCCAATCCAGCGCCCGTTGGCCGTTGCACAGTGGCTGTGGGCAAGCTCATCCAAGGAACGCCGATGAACACCGCACTCCAAGACAACCGCGAAGTGGTGACCGTATGCCTGCAGCACCAGGTGCTCGATAGCACGCCGGGTACCTCGGCCGCGCAACCGCCGCGCTGGAAGCAGGCGCTGCTAACCTATCTGGTGATCTGCCCGATGACCATGGTCGTGCCGCAACTGCTGGCGCCGCTGTTTGCCCGCTTCCCGCAACTGGGGGGCGCGATCACCGGCAACCTGATCGTCAACCTGTTCGTCATTCTGCCCATGGTGTTCTACTTCATGCCTTGGGTGACCCGTCGCTGCGCCAACTGGCTGCGCGGCTGAGCCAGCCCCTGACCTCGATAATCCAGGAGATACCGCTATGAGCACGTTCGTTACCCGCGATGGTACTTCGATCTACTTCAAGGACTGGGGCACCGGCAAGCCCGTGCTGTTCAGCCACGGCTGGCCGCTGAATGCCGACATGTGGGACACGCAGATGGAGTTCCTGGCCAGCCGCGGTTACCGCGCCATTGCCTTCGACCGCCGCGGTTTCGGGCGCTCGAGCCAGCCATGGAACGGCTACGACTACGACACCTTCGCTGATGACATCGCCCAGCTGATCGAACACCTCGACCTGCGTGAGGTGACCCTGGTGGGCTTCTCCATGGGCGGCGGTGACGTAAGCCGCTACATCGGTCGCTACGGCACCGAGCGGGTCGCCGGGCTGGTGCTGCTGGGCGCCGTTACGCCGGTGTTCGGCAAGCGTGACGACAACCCCGAGGGTGTCGACCTGTCGGTGTTCGAAGGTATCGTGGCTGGCCTGCGTGCCGACCGGGCGCAGTTCATCGCCGACTTCGCCGCACCGTTCTATGGCATCAACCATGGGCAGCAGGTATCCCAAGGCGTGCAGACGCAGACCTTGAACATAGCGCTGATGGCGTCGCTCAAGGCCACCCTGGATTGTGTGACGGCGTTCTCCGAAACCGACTTCCGGTCGGACATGGCCAAGGTCGATGTACCGACGTTGGTGATTCATGGCGATGACGACCAGATCGTGCCGTTCGAGACTACCGGCAAGCAGGCGGCGGCGCAGATTCGTGGGGCTGAGCTGAAGGTGTACGCCGGCGCGCCGCATGGGTTTGCCGTGACTCATGCGCAGCAGCTGAATGAGGACCTGCTGGCGTTCTTGAGTCGCTGAACAAGCCGGGGCCGCTCTGCGGCCCCAATCGCTGGCAAGCCCAGGCAACACAAAACTTGATCAGGGCTAACCTTCAACAGCCCCACCGCACATCCATCCAAGCCTTGCCCCTGTATCGGGCGGCATGCTCTGCAGTCGCGCCTGCCGCCGCCGCGCCCAGAGACGGAGAACACCATGCCCCAGGACCGCCACGACAAGACTCGTCGCCAGTTCCTCGCCAGCAGCACCGTACTGGGTGCTGCCGGCGCGCTCTGGTCTGCATTGCCCTTCACCGGCGCCGCCGGTTCCGCTCACGCATCCACCCAAGGAGGTTCCATGACCGCCGACCTGATTCTGTTCAACGGCAAGCTGCACACCGTTGACCGCGAAAAGCCCACTGCCACCGCCGTCGCCATCAAGGACGGCCGTTTCATCGCCGTGGGCAACGACGCCGAGGCCATGGCCCACAAGGGCGCCAGCACGCAAATCGTCGACCTCAAGCAGCGTACGGTCATCCCCGGCCTGAACGACTCGCACCTGCACCTGATCCGCGGCGGCCTGAACTACAACCTGGAGCTGCGCTGGGAAGGCGTGCCGTCGGTGGCCGATGCCCTGCGCATGCTCAAGGACCAGGCTGCGCGCACGCCTACCCCGCAGTGGGTGCGTGTGGTGGGTGGCTGGAACGAGTTCCAGTTCGCTGAAAAACGCATGCCGACCCTGGAAGAAATCAACCAGGCTGCACCCGATACGCCGGTGTTCCTGTTGCACCTCTACGACCGCGCATTGCTCAACCGTGCCGCACTCAAGGCCGTCGGTTACGACAAGAGCACCCCGAACCCGCCGGGTGGCGAAATCCAGCGTGACAAGTTCGGCAACCCGACGGGCATGCTGATTGCCCGCCCGAACGCGATGATCCTCTACGCCACCCTGGCCAAAGGGCCGAAGCTGCCGCTGGAGTATCAGGTCAACTCGACCCGCCAGTTCATGCGTGAGCTGAACCGCCTGGGCCTGACCAGTGCCATCGACGCTGGCGGCGGCTACCAGAACTTCCCCGACGACTACTCGGTGATCCAGGAGCTGGCCGACAACAACCAGCTGACAGTGCGCATTGCCTACAACCTGTTCACCCAGAAGCCCAAGGAAGAACTGGACGACTTCAGGAAGTGGACATCCAGCGTCAAGCTGCACAGCGGTACCGACTTCCTGCGCCACAACGGCGCTGGCGAAATGCTGGTGTTCTCCGCCGCCGACTTCGAGGACTTCCTCGAGCCGCGCCCGGACCTGCCGCAGACCATGGAAGAAGAGCTGGAGCCGGTGGTGCGCCACCTGGTCGAGCAGCGCTGGCCGTTCCGCCTGCATGCCACCTACAACGAATCGATCACGCGCATGCTCGACGTGTTCGAGAAGGTCAACCGCGATATCCCGTTCAATGGCCTGCCGTGGTTCTTCGACCACGCCGAAACCATCACCCCGCAGAACATCGAGCGCGTGCGTGCGCTGGGCGGCGGCATCGCCATCCAGGACCGCATGGCCTTCCAGGGTGAGTACTTCGTCGACCGCTATGGCGCCAAGGCTGCCGAGCAGACCCCGCCGATCAAACGCATGCTGGAGATGGGCGTGCCGGTCGGCGCGGGCACCGACGCTACCCGCGTGTCCAGCTACAACCCCTGGACCTCGCTGTACTGGCTGGTCAGCGGCAAGACCGTTGGCGGCATGGAGCTGTACAAGGAAGGCCTGGACCGCGAGACCGCGCTGCAGCTGTTCACCCAGGGCAGTGCTTGGTTCTCCAGCGAACAGGGCAAGAAGGGCCAGATCAAGGTAGGCCAACTGGCCGACCTGGCGGCACTGTCGTTGGACTTCTTCAGCGTTGATGAAGAAGCGATCAAGGGCATCGAATCGGTGCTGACCATTGTCGATGGCAAGGTTGTATACGGTGCCGGCGAATTCGACCGCCTCGGCCCACCGCAGGTGCCAGTGCTTCCAGAGTGGTCTCCAGTAGCCAAGGTGCCGGGGCACTGGCGCGTGGGTACGCCGTCGCTGGCGGCAGCCGTGCACCAGTGTTCGGGGCCGTGCGGGGTGCATGCGCACAGCCATGACAAGGCGCGCAAATCGAGTGTGCCGGTCAATGACTTCCAGGGGTTCTGGGGGGCGCTGGGCTGTTCGTGCTTTGCTTTCTAAGCTGATGTGATGTCGAGAAGAAGGGGCCGCGCGGGTAATGCCTGTCAGTTAAGCGTTACTGGGGCTGCTTTGCAGCCCTTCGCGGGCACGCCCGCTCCCACACGTTAGGCGCTGAACTCAAGAAATGCGCGATACCCTGTGGGAGCGGGCGTGCCCGCGAAGAAGCCAGCTCAAGACTCAAGCCATGTCGCTGACCGCAAACTCTTCGGCCAAGTGATCGATCAACGCCCGTACCGAAGGCAGCAACCCACGCCGCGACGGGAATATGGCATGCACGATGCCACAGCGCGGGTGCCAGTCCGGAATCAGCTCCACCAGCCGCCCCGCCGCCAGGTCCTCGCGCACCGCCACCCTTGGCAAGTGCGCAATGCCGACCCCGGCCACCACGAAATGGCGCAAGGCAAACAGGTCGTCGGTGACCATGCGTGGTTTGTGCGGGATGACGATGCTGCGGCTGCTGTCTTCACCCCGAAACAGCTCCCACTGGTACTCGCGCTGGGCGCTGCCCCAGTGCAGGCTGGGCAGCGTGCTGAGCAACTGCGGGTCGAAACCTTTGGGCAACTGCTCCAGGTATTGAGGTTGGCCGACCAGGCACTGGGTGCTGTTGCTCAGCACCTTCATCACCATGTCGGTGTTTTCCAACGGTGGAAAGCGCACCCGCAAAGCGACGTCGAAGCCCTCGTGCAGCAGGTCGACGCGGCGGTTGGTGCTTTCGATGAACAGCTCCACCTGCGGGTACTTGAGCATGTAGCGGGTCAGCATCGGCCCGACCCAGGAGTTGAGCAGGGTGGTCGGGCAACTGATGCGCACCAGCCCGCGCGGTTCGCTGCGGTTGCGCTCGATGATCTCCGCCGCACCCTCGGCCTCCACGCGCATGGCCAGGCAGCGGTTGTAGTAGGCCTGGCCGATCTCGGTGAGCGAGCAATGGCGGCTGGTGCGGTGCAGCAGGCGCACGCCCAGGCGCTCCTCCAGGTCGGCGATGCGCCGGCTGAGCTTCGACTTGGGCATGTCCAGCGCCCGGCCTGCCGGGGCGAAACCACCGTGCTCGACTACCTGGGTGAAGTAGTAGAGGGAGTTGAGGTCTTCCAATGGTCGGTCTCCGGGTTTGGCTTGCCGGCGATAAGGCCAGCACAGCCCCTACACAGCCATCGTTCACGAAACGGAACGCTAAAGCCAGATTCTGCTGACTACCGCCACAAAGGTGATGATTTTAATCTGTGCCCATCAACGCGAAACACCCCGAATAGCTGAAAAATTCATAAACCTTTGGAGCACAGACCATGAGCAAATTCACTTACAACCGCCTGAACAAAGACGACGCCGCTGTACTGCTGGTAGACCACCAGGCTGGCCTGCTGTCGCTGGTGCGTGACATCGAACCGGACAAGTTCAAGAACAACGTGCTGGCGCTGGCCGACCTGGCCAAGTTCTTCAACCTGCCTACCATCCTCACCACCAGCTTCGAACAAGGCCCCAACGGCCCGCTGGTACCCGAGCTGAAGGAACTGTTCCCGGACGCGCCGTACATCGCTCGCCCCGGCCAGATCAACGCCTGGGACAACGAAGACTTCGTCAAGGCGGTGAAGGCGACTGGCAAGAAGCAACTGATCATTGCGGGTGTGGTGACCGAGGTGTGCGTGGCGTTCCCGGCGCTGTCGGCGCTGGAAGAGGCGTTTGACGTGTTCGTGGTGACTGATGCTTCCGGCACCTTCAACGAAATGACCCGCGATGCGGCGCATGACCGCATGAGCCAGGCCGGTGCGCAGATGATGACCTGGTTTGGCGTGGCCTGTGAGCTGCACCGTGACTGGCGCAATGATGTGGAAGGGCTGGCGGCGCTGTGCTCCAACCACATTCCGGATTATCGGAACCTGATGACCAGCTATAACGCGTTGACTGCAGGGAAGTAACACCAAGTAACCTGATGGTTGAGTTCCACTAAGAGCGATCGTTGACTTGATACAAGAGTGTTGATAGCGTTTCAGTTGAGCGCGAAACCAGCTGCCATTCAGCGGCAACAGTTGGCGTAGGAACCCCGCCGATGGCTGAATCATCAGCGTCGGGTGAGACCTCCACACCCTGGCTTGAGGGTGTGCATATGAATATCAAGCACGCTTGCAGGGCCACTGGCGACAGTGGCCCTTTTCTTTGCCTGACAGGAATGTGTACCGCTTGTACAGCAGCTTGCCGTGGCGATGTTTGTTCAGCGCTTTCGCATCGCATTGCCTGAAATTCCACAGCATTTTGCCTTTGTTGAGGACTACGACCACCAGCATCTGCCGCTTGGTTTCATACACGCCTATGAAGGCCAGCCTGTTTGTGTCATTGGTATATGCCACCTGCCACACTTCAAATGGTCCGATCAGGGTATCGAGGGCGACTTTGACATAGCGCTCCCGGGCATCCTGTCGCTTCTCGACGATGTGATGGATGCAGCTACGCTGAATCAGGATGTCACCCATCGGGCTCCTGATGACTACCCGGCAGGCATCTTTTATCCCTAAGCCCAAGTGTTGCGCAGCAAGTTCGACTGCGGCGTCATGTGACTCGGCAGCTGCTAGTAATTCGATAGCCTGGGCGCGTAGTTCGCGCGCAAGCGTTTTGAGGTCGGGCAGCTTTTCGTCAACCCAATTCTTCTGGCGCTTGCTCTCGGCGACTTTCGCGGTTGGGTGGTTCGGGCTCAATGAGATACCTGGCTGCGATAGGTGCCGCTGACGCGGTGACGGCGAAGTGAGCCTAGAGAGAAGGGTTGCGGCGAACAATCAGACGCGGGGTGACGCGCCGTGTAGGGTGTTTCCTATATTGAGGCTGAGCAGGCCAGGCACCTCGGCCTGCTCATGGCGGCTGTGATGCCCTTCAACTTGCGGGCTGCGACTCGATACCCTCCAGCAATGCTTTCAACCAACCCTCCTGCCATTTCAATTGCATTCAGGTTGCCCCAGAACAGGCTGTTGCCGGTTTCGCCCAGGTGTTCCAGGGCTTTGTAGCCACAGCTGTAAGCGCCCGCAGGTACCGGCCCTTTCGCGGGCTCGCCCGCTCCCACAGGTGTCGCGCAAGCTTCAAACCCAGTGCAGAACCTGTGGGAGCGGGCATGCCCGCGAAGAGGCCGGTACCGGCAATCTCAATTCACTGACTGCATTCAGGTTGCACCAGAATAGGCTCTTGCCGGTTTCGCCCAGGTGTTCCAAGGCTTCGTAGCCACAGCAGTAAGCGCCCCGCGGGTACTAGGCGACATGCACCAGGGCGTCATGGGCGCAGATGCCCGGGTTTACGGTGAACAAGTGTGGGTGGCCAGCATCGCAGCGGTTGAAGGCGCGTTGGGCTGTGTCGGGCTGAACTGTAACGACCCATTTCCCCGCAGAAGGCGGAAGCTGTACGCGGGGTGGAAAACCGGTGGGCAGGCAAGCCGGTTGGCCAAACGGCTACACGCGCACAACTGCCATTACGGCAGCCCTTTATCACATCCGGGTTTCCATACCCGATCGCTGAACCGACAGCGACCCGGTGATCGTCAGGAGACAGGATGAGGGCGTTCAGAGCCCCCAGATTGGCGAGTGCCCCATTCCGCTTTGGGCAATTTCTGACAGTGAAAAAGGATGGCATGACGGCGCCATTGAGGAACGTCGAGAGCAAACTGGGCAACCCGGAAATCCTTCAGGCGTAACCCCATGTTCCGCTCCACTGCCAGCTTGAAAGGTGTAAGGCATGACCTTACACTAACCCTTCAATGATCAGAAGTTTCAGGCACAAGGGCCTGAGGCTGCTCCATCAGCAACGTGACACATCTGGGGTGCGTGCGGATCATGTCAATCGCTTGCGGCGTTTGCTTGCTTCCCTTGACGTAGCAAAAACGGCTTCAGATATGAATCGCCCTGGTTATCGTCTTCATCCCCTGCATGGAAAGCTGGAAAGCTTTTGGGCGGTGAATGTTTCGGATAACTGACCCCTCGTGTTTCGCTTCATTGGTACCGATGTGGAGCTTGTTGACTATCTCGATTACCACTAAGGAGGCCTCAGCCATGCCTATGTTTGATCCTCCCCATCCCGGGGAATCATTGCGAGAGGATGTGTTGCCCGCAATTGGAATGAACGTCTCTGAGTTAGCTCGTCACCTGGGCTACTCACGGGGGCAGTTATCCACGGTGCTCAATGGGCGTGCCGCAATATCTGCCGATCTTGCTTATCGACTTGAATTGGCTGGCCTCGGTCCTGCCCGGCAGTACCTTGCCGAACAGGCGGCCTACGATCTTTGGCAAGCGGCCCACCGTGAGCACCCTAAGATAGAGCGGTTGATATATGCCTGATTGTTCAGTCCGCATCCGAATCAAACAACCGCTCCAACTCAACCCGCGCCTCCTTGGCCGTCTGCATCACCTTGGCCCGGTCATCGCGGACTTGCCCCTGGGCCACTAGCACTTCTTCGTCATGCTGGGTGAACCGTGCAATCCGGTCCGCCGCCTGCTCATCGCTCAAACCCAGCCCCACCAGCGCGCGGCGGGTCATCTCCAGGCTGGAATAGAACGTCTCGCGGATTGGCTCGGCACCGACATCCGCCAACTTGTGCACATGCTGGCGGTTGCGCGCACGGGCCAGCACTTTCAGGTGCGGGTACAGGCGCTTCACCCGCTCAGCTGTGTGAATGGCAGCTTCAGGGTCATCGATGGTGATGATGAAGTACTCCGCTTCACCCACCTTGGCGGCATGCAGCACTTCCGGGCGCAGCGGGTCGCCGTAGAACACCGGCACCTGCTCGAACATACGAGTCATCTCGATGGCATCGACCGAGGTTTCCAGGGCAATGAACGGGATCTTCTGCGCGCGCAGGATGCGTGCAACGATCTGACCCATACGCCCCATGCCGACGATTACCGCCCGAGGCGTATCCGCCTGTATCTGCTTGTATTGCTCAGGCACTTCACGCGCAGGTTGCGGCCGCTTGAGGGCGCGGGCGCAGGCAATCATCAGCAGCGGGGTAATGGCCATCGACAGGGTGATGGTCATCAGCAGCAGGTCGTAGGTCTGGGTGTCGAACAGGCCCTGGTCCTTGCCCAGCTTGAACACCACGAACGCGAACTCGCCGCCGGCCGCCAGCACCATGCCCAGGCGTAGCGCGCTGGCGCCGCTCAGGCCACCGGCCAGGCGGCCAACGCCAACCAGCAGCACCAGCTTCACAGCCACCAGCAGCAGGGTCAGGCCCAGCACCACCAGCGGCATTTCCAGCAGCAGCCGCAGGTTGGCACCCATGCCGACACTGATGAAGAACAAACCCAGCAGCAGGCCCTTGAAAGGCTCGATCTGAGATTCCAGCTCGTGGCGGTACTCCGAGTCCGCCAGCAACAAGCCGGCGAGGAAGGCACCCAGCGCCATGGAAATGCCGGCTTCCTCCATCAACCAGGCGGTACCGATCACCACCAGCAGCGCAGTGGCGGTAGACACCTCTGGCAGGCCGGTGCGGGCCACCGTGCGGAACACCGGGCGCAGCAGGTAGCGGCCGCCGACGATCACCACGGCGATGCTGGCGAAGATCTGCAAGCCGTGTTGCAGGCTGTCGCCGTGGCTGGTGTCCGGCCCGCTGGCGGCCAGCAGCGGCACCAGGGCGATCAGCGGTATGGCGGCGATGTCCTGGAACAGCAGGATGGCGAAGGCCAGGCGGCCGTGCGGGGCATTGAGTTGCTTGCTTTCGGCCAGGCTTTGCAGGCCGAGGGCGGTGGATGACAGCGCCAGGCCAAGGCCGAGCACGATGGCAGCAGGTAGCGCCTGACCGAAACCGAACAGGGCAATGGCGCCGATCAGCACGCCGGTCAGCACCACTTGGGCGGTACCGACGCCGAACACTGCCTTGCGCATCAGCCACAGGCGTTTGGGTGACAATTCCAGGCCGATGATGAACAACAGCAGCACCACGCCCAGCTCGGAAATGTGCGCCACGCTTTCGGTATCGCGGATCAAACCCAATGCCTGCGGGCCAATGACCACACCGGCCAGCAGGTAGCCAAGCACGGCACCTAGTTGCAGGCGCTTGGCCAAGGGCACGGCAAGGACGGCAGCGAGCAGAAAGATCACCGCGGTTTGTAGAAGGCTGCCTTCATGTGGCATGGGCTCGTACTCCATGAGCTGCCGGGGCAGCGTTCGAACAGGTTGGCGGACAATTCTGAGGGCCGGGGTGGCGTTAGACAATCTGCCATCGGGGAGAAAGATTGTCCTGAAAAATGAGACAACCGGTGCAGCCCCTGTGGGCGCGGGTTTCCCCGCGAAGCGGCCCGCACAGGAAACACACTGACTCAGGCCCCACCAAACTGTGCCCGATACTGCGCCGGCGTCATGCCAATCCGTTCGCAGAACACCTTGCGCATGTGCCGGTCACTGCCAAACCCGCACTGCGCCGCCACCACCTTCAATGGCAGGTCGCCGCATTCGAGCAACTGGCGGGCGCGGTCGATGCGCGCATTCTGCAGGTATTGCAGTGGCGTAATCCCCACCTCGCGCTGAAACGTGCGGGCAAAGTTGCGCCCGCTCATGGCCACCAGGTCGGCCATTTTCTGCACGGTGAAGGCCTGCTCGATATGATCGACGATGTATGCCTGCACCCTCGCCACTGGCGAGTCGTCGCGTGGCACTGCCGCCAGCAGCGGCCCATACGGCGTTTGCCCTCCTTGCCGGTGGCGCGCCACCAGCAGCACCTTGGCCACTTCCAGGGCCAGTGCCTTGCCGTGGTCTTCGGCGATAACTGCCAGTGCCAGGTCAATGCCCGCCGTGATGCCGCCAGACGTGATCAGGCAGCGATCGATGACATAGATCTGCTCGGTTTCCACCTTGGCCGCGGGAAACGCCTGCGCCAGGCGCTCCACGTAGTTCCAGTGGGTGGTGCAACGGTAGCCGTCCAGCAGCCCGGCCCGGCCCAGCAAAAATACCCCGGTACAAATCGCCCCGAACCGCTTGGCACTGCGCACGGCCTGGGGTAGCCAGCGCTCGAGCACTGGCAGCGCGATGTTGTAGGCGCCAGGGCCACCGGGCACCAGCAGCAGATCCACGGCGGCAGGCAGGTCTTCCAGGCGTAGGTCGGCCACCACCTTCAGCCCGCACGAGCCACGCACCGCCGCCTGCCCCTCGGCCAGGGTGAGCAACTGGTAGCGCCGCTCGGCCGGCAGGAAACGGTTGGCGATGGCGAATGCATCCATAGGCCCCGTCACGTCCAGCAACAGCACATCGTTGAACAGCACCATGGCTACGGTGCGGTGGGCGGTTTTTTCCTGCATTGCTTTTCTACCTTGAATCCTGGGTGCGGCTGACGGCCTGTAACTGAATATGAAACGCATCTTATGGTAGCGGCAAACCCGCCAGGGCCAGCACCGCACAATTAAGAACAATTCAGCTTTGGCTCAGGACTTTGTCATGTGCCGGGGGTGAGACTTTCCCTACTGAACAGGAGAGTCGCCATGCACGACGGGACGCCTCAAATGCCGCTGCAACCCCCTGGGGCCCTGACGCCTGCGCGGTTGCGCCTGGCCAAGGAACTGATGCTGCGCAGCTCGCTGTCGATCATCGAGATCGCCGGCCTGTGCAACCTCACACGCAGCCATTTCTCCCGAGCTTTCAAGGTCAATACCGGGCTTTCGCCCCAGGCCTGGCGCCTGCTGGCACGCATGGAAAAGGCCAAGCGCCTGCTTGCCACCGAGGCGCCCATTACCCACGTGAGCCTGGAATGCGGGTTCTGTGACCAAGCCCACTTCACCCGTGCCTTCAGCCGCCTGGTCGGCCAGCCGCCGAATGCGTGGCGCCAGGCCCAGGCCTATTCTTAAGCCGGAGCTATTCACGGGTATAGCCCCCTGCGGGTAGTACCGCGCCGCTTTTCCAACCGAGGAGTCACCCCCATGAGCCAACCCGATTACAAGCGCCTGAACAAAGACGACGCCGTGGTACTGCTGGTGGACCACCAGACCGGCCTGATCTCGCTGGTGCAGGACTTCGCCCCCAACGAGTTCAAGAACAACGTGCTGGCCCTGGGTGACCTGGCCAAGTTCTTCGGCCTGCCGACCATCCTCACCACCAGTTTCGAGCAAGGCCCGAACGGCCCGCTGGTGCCGGAGCTCAAGGCCATGTTCCCGGACGCGCCCTACATTGCCCGCCCAGGCCAGATCAATGCCTGGGACAACGAGGATTTCGTCAAGGCGATCAAGGCGACCGGGCGCAAGCAACTGATCATTGCCGGCGTGGTCACCGACGTGTGCGTGGCCTTCCCGACCCTGTCGGCGCTGGCGGAAGGTTTCGAGGTGTTCGTGGTCACCGATGCCTCGGGCACCTTCAACCCAACCGTGCAGCAGGCAGCGTGGGTGCGCATGACCCAGGCGGGCGCGCAGATGATGAACTGGTTCTCGGTGGCCTGTGAGCTGCACCGCGACTGGCGCAACGACATCGAAGGGCTGGGCCTGCTGTCGCAGCGCATACCCAACTATCGCAACCTGATGAACAGCTATGCGGCGCTGACGTCGCGCTGATTCAGCCCTGAACCGGCCTTGCAGCGGGTACACCCGTTCCTGCCGCGTGGTATGCGCAGGTGCGGGTGCACCGTGAACAGGCCGGCACAGGCTAGAGGTCACTGACCGGCAGGGTGAAGCGAATCCGGCAGCCGCCCAGCTCCGACACCAGCGCCTGCAACTGGCCGCCGTGGGCCTGCACCACCGAATTGCAGATCGCCAGCCCCATGCCCATGCCGCTGCCCTTGGTGGTGTAGAACGCATCGAACACGCGCTCGCGTTCTTCAACCGCAATGCCCGGCCCGTTGTCGTCCACACAGATCTCTACCTGCCCCGCAACTACCGCCGAGGCAATGCGCAGCACGCCATCGGCACGGTACCCCGCCAGTGCCTCCAGGCCATTGGTGATCAGGTTGAACATCAGCTGTTGCAACTGCACCGGGTCGGCCACCACGCTGACCCCCGCGTGCAAGTGGGTTTGCACCTGCACTGCACCCTTGGCGGCATCGGTCGAGGTCAGGCGCACCACCTCGCGGATCACCGCGTCCAGCTTCACCGCCTGGCGCTGCAGCGGTGCCTGCTTGGCCAGCGAGCGCAACGCCCGCAGGATGTTGGCAGCACGCTCGCTGTCGTTGCGGATGTCCTCCAGCCCGGCCATCGCTTCTTCCAGGTCGGGCTTTGCACGCTTCAGCCAGCGCAGGCTGGCGGCGGCATTGGCAGCGATACCCAGCAACGGCTGGCTTATTTCGTGGGCAATCGAGGCCGACAGTTCGTTCATGACTTGCAGGTGGGCAGTGCGCGCAAGCTCTGCGCGAGAATGACGCCGTTCCGCCTCTATCTGCGCCCGGCTCTGGTTGTCTTCGGCCAGGCGCGTGTAGAACTTGGCCGTTTGCAGTGACACCGCGGCCTGCGCCGCCAGGATCTCCAGCATGGCCAGGCGCTGGCTGCCGAACAGGCCGGGTACCAGGCGGTTTTCCAAGTACACCAGGCCGATCAGCACCCCCTGGATCACCAGGGGCAGGCACAGTACCGAGCGGGCGCCACGTGCCTGCAGGTCCTGGCGAAAGGCTTCGGGGCAATCGCTTTGCGCATCACTCAGCACCAGCGGCTTGCGCGTACGCATGGTGGTGTTGATGACCGACAACGGCGCCTGGGTCATGAATTTCTGGCAATTGTCCATGTTCACGTGCAGCCCGGCATCGTCGATGTAGGCGAGGGCGGCCATCTGGAATTCGGCACCGCTGACGATCAGCAGCGCACCGTGGTCGGCGCCGGAGTGCTCGGTCAGGTGGCCCATCAGGGTTTCGATCAGGCCTTCCAGCAGCACCTCCTCGGACAGCGCTCGCGCCGCTTCGATACCGGCCTCAAGGTCCAGCCTGGCCTGCTGCGTGGCACGCTGGGTTTCCTGGATCGGCTGGGTGCGCAGGAACGGATGCAGGGTCTCGAGTTGCTGCACCTTGCCGGTTGCGCCCCAGATGTGGAAACAATCGCGAGCGACGCGCAGGTGCAGGTTGGCACCGGAAATCAGGCCGCTGGGGATGCACACTTCCGCCAGTTGCTCATGGGCCAGCGCCTGTTCGTGGATGAAGCCGGCAGCGGTGGCGGCGATCTGGGCCTGGTCGAAGCAACGAATGGCGGCCAACCCGTCGCCCTCCAGCTTGGCGATCACCCCTTCGATCAGCAGCAATTTGTTGCGGAACGTGGCCGGGTTGAAGCCTGCCCAGTGAGCGAAGCGCTCACGCAATGCCTGTAGTGCGTGCAGCTTGTCGGCAAGGCGGCCGGGGGCCTCCGGGCTGCCCAGGAGCAAGCCACGGAACAGGTGATAGTCGGCCAGGTTGATGTGGGCCGGCGCGGCCCAGGCGTAGTCGCCGGCCCGCGCCAGGTTGGCCATGGCCTGCGTATGGTTGCCCAGGTAGAAGGCGCTCATGCCGGCGAACAGGTACTCGAAGAACCGTGTAATGGGCGAGTTCGAGGGTGCGGTTGCGGTCGTGCCGGTGGTGCCGCTGAGGGCGGCGACGAACGCTTGCTGGGCCAGCAGGGTCTGCGCCACCTCCAGGTAGCCATGCCGGCGCGCAGTGGCCAGGCCCTGGGCGACTTCCTCGGCCACTTCCGGCAGGTAGCGGCCCATGATCAGCGAGTCGGAAACCAAGTGGTTGCAGGCATGGCAGCTCATGGCCAGGTCGCCGCTCAGGTGCGCCGAATCGACGGCCTCCACGGCGGTGCGGCGGGCCAGCTCCATGGGCGACGTCCAGGCACTGAGCTGGTCCAGAGCGAGCAGCGCGCTGCTCAGGTCGGCCTCCAGGCCGTGGCGCTCGATCAGCTTGAGCGCCGCCAGGCAGCAACCATGGCCATCGTGATAAGCACCAAAACGCTCGGCGCACATCACCCCGTACCAGGCCAGGCCGTAGGTGCTCCCTGGCGCCACGCCATGCAGCAACGCCAGCTCCGTGAGCTTGGCCAGGTGCAGGAAACACAGGTCGTCCTGCACCAGGAAGGATGACGACAGGGTCGCCAGCAAACCCACTGCCAGTACCACCTCTTGCGAGTCGGTGCGTGGCAGCGACTCCAGGCAGTGGAGGCCTTTCTGCTCGATCAGGCTTTGCACACGGGCATGGCTGGCTTGCACCTGGTGTGGGTCAAGGCCTGGCGCGAGTTCGATACCCAGCATCCGCAGGCCGCCAAGCGCGCTGGCGATGGCAGCCTGGCAGTTACCCTGCAAGGTCTCCAGGCGTGCCTGCAACTGGCACACCCTGGCCCGCTCCAGCGTCGAGCCGGCACGCTGGCGGCATTCAGCCAGGCGGGCCTGGGCGGCGACCGTGCGCGACAGTTGCAAGTCGCACTCCGTTGCCATGCTGGCAATGGCAAAGCCAAGCGTGGCGCGGCTTTCCAGCGTACTGCAGGCTTCGAGCAGCTGTTGTGCCGTGTGCAGGTAGCCGGCGGCCTGCTCATAGGCGCGGCTGTCACGCGCCCGCTGTGCCGCTTCGTACGTAAGCTGCAGGAAGGTTGCGCAGTCATTTGCGGCAAACCCGCACGGGCTGGCGCGTTGCAGCTGATGGGCAATCTCGAACAGCAGCGCCTGCAAGCGGTCTGGCCAAGCCCCGAGCATGGCCAGGGCAATGCGCGCATGCAGCGCTTCGCGCTCGTGCCCTGGCGTGAGTTGATACGCCGCTTCCTGCACGCGGTCATGCACGAAGCCCAGGCCGCTCTGGCTCGACAGCAGGAAGCCCGCGGCAATCAGGGCCTGCACCGCAGTGCCTGGCGCCCGCCCCAGCACCCGCTGCAATACGCCATTGTCGCAGCGGCTGCCTGCGGCGCTGGCGATGCGCAGTACGTCGCGCTGTGGCGCGGGCAGGCGCGCCAGGCGGTGGATCATCAGCTCGGCGACATTGTCGGCGTAACGGTGCCGGGCCACGGCCTGTGGGCACCACGACCAACGCATGGCCTGGGTATCGAAGAAGAACAACTGGTCTTCGACCATGGCGCGCAGGATCTGGTGGATGAAGAACGGGTTGCCTGCGGTCTTCTCATGTACCTGTGCAGCCAGTGCCAAGGCGGCTTCGGCATCCACGTGGTAGCGCTCGGCGATCAACTCGGCCACCGCGCCAACGGCCAGCGGGCGCAGGTTCAGGGTGGTGCTGCGCAGTGTGTGGGGGACGCTGGCCGGGCCTTGGGTAGTGCCGGTGTCGCTGCGTTGGGCAAAGATCAGCAGCAGGTTGCCGGGCGCGTTTGCCAGCAGTTGCGCCAGGAGCTGGCGCGAGGCGTCATCGACCCACTGGAGGTCGTCGATGAACAGCACCAGTGGCAGGCCGGGGCGGCTGAATACTGCAAGGAATTCGACCACGGCCCGCAGCTCCTTCTGCAGCGCCATGGGGGTAAGTTTGCCTGGCAGTGGCGGCAACGCGCCAAGCACTAGCTGCAGGTCTGGCGCCAGCTTGCCCAGCAGCCGGCCGTGGCCTTGGATGCGGCGCAGGATGTCGTGGCGCAGAGCGTCGAGTTCGTGGCTGTCCTTGGCCAGCAACTGGGTGGTCAGGGCGCCGAGGATTTCCACCCAAGGCGCGTAGGGCGCAGCCTGCGACACGCTGTTGCACTTGCCGACCGCCCAGTACCCTTGAGCATTGGCCTTGAGTGCAGCGGCCACCAGGCTCGACTTGCCCATGCCTGCGGCGCCTTGAATATGCAGCACTTGCGGCGTGCTGTCGCGGCGCAACCCCTTGAGCAGCAGCGCAATGGCCTGCTGTTCGGCATCGCGGCCATACAGGCGGCTGCCATGGGCGGCGACCGGGTCGGCGCAACCTGGTTCGAAGGCCGCCATGTGTTTGCTGGCAGCCCATTGCCGGTGGCAGTAGCCCAGGTCCACGGCCAGGGCGTGTGCGCTCTGGTAGCGTGCGTCCGGTTCCTTGGCCAGGGCCTTGGCCAGCACGCTGCTCAGCGGCTGCGGCACGCGGTTGTCGACTTCGCAGGCGGTCTTGGGTTGTACCCCGGCATGCAGCTGACGCCAGTGCTGGGTATCGCGCCCGGTCAGTGGCAATTCACCGAGCAGTAGTTGGTACAGGATCGCCCCCAGGGCATAGATGTCACTGCGCAGGTCGTTGTTGCTGCCGTGCGGGCAGACTTGCTCGGGCGCCAGGTAGGTCCAGTTGCCGAGCGGCATGCCTTGCTCGCCGAGCGGATGCGCAGGTGTTGCACGGAACCCGCCCAGCCGCACCTGCAAGTTGTCCTGCACATGCACATGGGCTGGCTGCAGGGCGCCGTGCAGTACATGGCTTTGGTGGGCCTGGGCCAAGGCAGTGGCGGCGTTCAGCGCAATCTCCAGGAACGGCTCCAGCGCCAACCGGCCTTCGCTGAGCAGGTCGGCGATGGAGTGACCGGCCGGGTACACCAGCAGTGGGCCTTCGGGGGAACGCACGAACGCGCACGGCACCACTGCCCACTGTGGGTCCAGTTTCAGCCGGTAGTCGCGCTCCAGGCGCTGACAGGCGGCGGGCGCTTCGAGCGGTGCTCGCATGGCGAGCCAGGCTTGCCCGCTGGTGGGGTCGCACAGGCGGAAGCAACTGAGCTCGCCATCCTGGCCCAACGCTGTGATGTCGCAGTTGTTGAGCCAGCTTTCGTCGACTGTCTGGTCGTAATCGATGGGCCTGTGAGCAAGGCGTTCATCGCGCATGAAACACCCCCCTGCTGGCGACATCCCGAGATGTGAGTATACGCAGCCAGGCCATGGGGAATGCGGGTTGCAGCCCGCTTGGCAGGAACGGGCACGCTGTTGTCCGTTATCGTCCCCTGGCCTTTTCCGGGCGCTTGTATAGTGCCTTGAACACCCTATCCCTCGGGATAATTGTTCCACCGCATCCGCTGGCCTACGCTGTTCGTGGCTGCGCGAATGCCCGTGCCCGTGCGAGGAAGCCATGATCCGAATAGGCAATGCCCTGGTGTCCCTGGAGCGCCGCGAAGTGTTGCTCGACGGTAAGCCCATGCTGCTGGGCGGGCGCGCGTTCGAGGTGCTGGCCACACTGATCAGGGCCAAGGGCCGGGTGGTCGACAAGGAAGAATTGTTCAGCCAGGTGTGGGCCGGCACCGTGGTCGAGGACAACAACCTGCAGGTCCAAGTGTCGTTGCTGCGCAAGGCATTTGGCGACCGTGGGCTGATTCAGACCGTACCTCGGCGTGGCTACCGGTTGGCGGCCGAAATCAGCTTCGCGGCCCCAGGCCGGGCATTGGGGGCTTTGCCGTTGTGCGCAGGCGCCGACACCCTGGAGCCATCCGGCGAAAGTGCGGATGTGCGAGTGCTGGTGGTTGATGACGACCCATCGGTACGCACGGCGCTCGGCCGGCTGCTGCGCTCGCAGGGCATACCCCATCATCTGTTCGCCAGTGCCGAGGCGCTGTTTGAAGCCCGGCTGGAAACCCCTTACGCCTGCCTGTTGCTCGACATGCACCTGCCCGATATCACCGGCTTGCAAGTGCAGGAAACGCTGCGCCAGCTGGCGCTGCCCTGGCCGGTCGTGTTCATGACCGGCTTTGGCACCATTGCGATGACCGTGCAGGCGATGCGCGCAGGTGCCGTGGAGTTCCTCACCAAGCCTTTTGACGAGGAGCAGTTGCTGGCCCTGCTGGGTACGCTGCGCGTGCGTGCCGTGGCCGAAGGGCGCAAGTGGCGCCATGCCCGGCTCGTGGCGGAAAAGTACCAGCGCCTGACCCCGCGTGAGCGCCAAGTGTTCTCGCTGGTGGTCGACGGCCTGTCGCACAAGCAGATCGCCAGGCAGATCGGCACCAGTGAGGTGACCACCAAGGTGCACAAGAAGAGCATCATGAACAAGATGCAGTCGCGCTCATTGGTGGAGTTGGTGGCCATGCACAACGTGCTCGGCACACAGCAGGAGGGCATGGGCGGCGCATGAGCAGATGGGTATGCATCGTCGATGACGATGCTTCGGTGCGCAAGAGCCTGGCCAACCTGCTGCGTTCAGCCGGGTTCGAGACCCTGACCTTCGCCGGCGGTGCCCCGTTCCTGGCGTCTGAACGGGCAGGGCAGGCCGGTTGCGTGCTGCTCGATCTGAAGATGCCCGGCATGAGCGGGCTGCACGTGCAGCGTGAGCTGGCGCTTCGGCAATGGCCGATAGTGGTGATCTGCATGTCGGCGCATTGGGATGATGCCGCAATGCACGCGGCGACGCGGCTGGGGGCGCTGGAGTGCCTGGGCAAGCCGTTTTCTGAAGAGGTATTGCTGGCGGTGGTTGAACGGGCATTGGCTGGCCGCCAGTAAACCAAGGGGTGGTGCAGGCCCTTGCCTGCAAGGCCACTGCGCAACCTAACTGCTCCCCGGCCGATACTGCAGGGCCTCGGCCAGATGCGCCCGGCCAATGGTCTCGCACCCCTCCAGGTCCGCCAGCGTTCGCGCTACCTTCAACAACCGGTGTGCCGCGCGCAGCGATAACGTCAGCCGCTCGCAGGCATTTTCAAGCCAGACCTGGTCGGCGGCTTTCAAGGCACAATGCCGGCGTAAACCTTCGAGATCGAGGAAGGCATTCGCGCAGGCCTGACGCCCGTGTTGCAGCGCTCGGGCCTGTGCCACTTTCACAGCCACAGCGGCACTGGTTTCACCGCTAGGCTGGTTGTTCAGCGTGGTGCTTTCGCGGGCCACGGTCAGGTGCAGGTCGATGCGGTCCAGCAGTGGCCCGGACAGTTTGTTGCGGTAGCGGGCGATCTGCTCGGTGCTGCAGCGGCAACGGCCGGTTGGGTCGCCGAGATAGCCGCACGGGCAGGGGTTCATGGCCGCCACCAGCTGAAAGCGCGCGGGAAAGCGTACCTTGTCGCGGGCCCGGGCAATCACGATTTCACCGGACTCCAATGGCTCGCGTAACACCTCCAGCACGCGGCGCTCGAATTCCGGTAGCTCGTCAAGGAACAGCACACCGTGGTGGGCGAGGGTGATTTCGCCAGGTTGCGGCCGGCTGCTGCCCCCCACCAGTGCCGGGCCAGAGGCGGAGTGGTGCGGGTGGCGAAAGGGGCGCTGCGGCCAGTTGCTCAGCGGTGCATGGCCGCTGACCGACTGGATCGCCGCCACTTCCAGCGCCTCGTGCTCGTCCAGCGGCGGCAGCAGCCCGGGCAGCCGGCTGGCGAGCAAGGTCTTGCCGGTGCCGGGCGGGCCGGTGAACAACAGGTTGTGCGCCCCGGCGGCTGCCAGCAGCAAGGCGCGCTTGGCTGCCAGTTGCCCTTGCACCTCGCTCAGGTCCGGGTACGGCCGTTGCTGCAGGATAAAACCTTTGGCCGCATAGGGCGCCAGGGGCACCTGGCCGTTGAGGTGGGCAACCAGCTCCAGCAAGTGCCCCACGGCATACACCGCCAGGCCGCTGGCCAGGCTTGCCTCCTCGGCGTTTTCCCGTGGCACCACCAGCGCCCGGCCTGCTTCGCGGGCCGCCAGTGCCGCCGGCAATACCCCCTGCACCGGGCGCAACGTGCCAGACAGTGCCAGTTCGCCCAGGCATTCAAGCTCGGCAAGGGCCGCGGTTGGCAGTTGACCGTCGGCGGCGAGGATGCCCAAGGCAATGGCCAGGTCGTAGCGCCCGCCATCCTTGGGCAGGTCGGCGGGGGCCAGGTTCTGGGTGATGCGCCGTTGTGGGTAGTTCAACCCGGAATTGACGATGGCGCTGCGTACCCGGTCTTTGCTTTCCTTGACGGTGGTTTCCGGTAGGCCGACCAGGGTGAGGTGCGGCAAGCCATTGGTCAGGTGCGTTTCGACGCTGACCGCCGGTGCCTGTACGCCCACCTGGGCGCGGCTATGGACGAGGGCTAGGGACATGGACGCTCCGTTGTCGCGGGTGAAGGCCGCTTCCTGCGGTAGCGCACAGGATAGCCAGCGCTCCTACTGCCGGCGCAAGAAGTGTGCGTCGTGGTTTTTCCGGGCAGGGATTTATCGCGGATTTTTACACCTCTGAGCAAAAGGTGGATCCAATATTCTTTGCGCAGGGGCCGGGTATGGCTTAGTGTTGTTGGGCAACTGCAGTTGCTATGGAATGGCACTGTCCCTTCTTCCAAATGGACTTGAGGAATTGCTCCGTGCAAACGCTCACCCACACTCACCAGGTAATCCGCGAACTGGTGCAGGCCCGCGCATTCGTTGAACTTACCCGTTTTTTCGACCGCCTCGAGGCGCAGTGGTATCAGGCGCCGCCCGGCGAGTTTCCGGCCTACCTGGCGGCCCTGGAAGGCCACATGTTCGCCGACCTCGACAACCAGGGCGACAAAGCCCCGAGCCAGGTGCTCAAAGCCTGGGTCGATGCCTGCCCCAAGGCTTACCACCCGCACGTGGTAATGGGCATGCACTGCTTCCACCGCGCTTGCCGGGTACAGGCTGATGGCCAACCCAACGCTGCGCGTGTGCTGGCCGTAGGGCAGATATGCGAAACCGCGACTGCGCACCTGCTGCAGGCCCTGGAGCGTTCGGCGCAACCGCTGGCAGCGGCCATCGGCATGCTGCGCGTCAGTGCGCAGTTGCGCGAGCCTGGCTGGTTGGCCGAGTTGTTCAACGGGCGGCCTGCGCGCTATCGGCCCAGTGCCCATGCCGACGTGGAGGTGCAGGAAGCCGCCGCGCCGCTGTTGGTCAGGCATGGGGTGCAACCGCTGGCGGAACTGCCAAGCAGCTTGCCCGCCTGCCTGGCCAAGCGGACCTACCAGGACACCCAGGACCCGCGTTACTACTGGCTCCGCCACGCACTGGACCTGCGCCCCGGTTGCTTCGAAGCCATCCAGGCCCTGGCTATCTACCGGTTGCCGCGGTCGGGCGCCGGTGCCGATGCGCTTGAACTGTTGGCCAGCGGCCCGTTGTGCGCCAGTTGGGACGAGCGCCTGCGTAACGCCTTGCGCTGGATGGCCGTCGAAGAACAGCTACTGTTGCCGGCTGCCGACCAGTTGCAGGCCGTGGCCACCTGGCAGCAGTTGTTCGACGCCTGGGCACAGCGCCCGCTGAGGCCAAGGGAGCGCGCAGTACTGCTGGCCTGGCGGGGGGCGTTGCGCTGTACTGCATTGCACGATCAGGCCGGCGCGATTGGCGACTTTGCCGCAAGCCTGGCATGCAATGCCGATCATGGAGCGATCGGGGCCATGGGCGAGCCGTTCCGTTGCCTGGCCGAGCTGATACTGCGCGACGGCCTGGCGGATGAGCAGCAGTTGCTGCGCCGCGCCCTCGTGCGCCTGTGCGACGGGCGCTGCCATGCGGGCGCCTGTGCCTTGCGCGCCGCAGGGCACTGCTTTGGTCTGTGGGGGCTGCCACGCTCGGCCGAGCAGGCCCGGGCATGGTCGCAGCGGGCGGTGAAACGCCAGCTGGCAGGCCATGCGCCGGGGTTCACGGTGCTTGCGGCGGCGCGCCTGCTGTTGGCTGCCAAACGCCATGAAGTGGCCGTCTACCTGTATGAGCGTTGTGCCGAACTGAACCTGCCGGGGGCAGCCCTTGGCTTGTATGACTTGTACTGTGGTGGCCAGGCGAATACCCCGCAGGAGTACATTGATCGCCAGGCCGCTGAACATTGGCTACGGCGCGCAGTGGCAGCGGGCAGCCGCCGGGCCAAATACAAGCTGGCGTGCCTGCGCATGAAGGGTGGCGAGGACCTCAGCGAGCGCAGCGCCATGCTGGCCGTCAGGCACCTGCTGGTGGACGCGCTGGGCGATGCCCAAACCAATGCCCGCGCGCGTTTGCATCTGGGCATCCTGTTGCGCCAGTTCGGCAACTCTCGGGAGCGGGCCGAGGCTGTGGCGTACCTGTTGAGCCTGGTCGAGCACCCTGACCTGGGAGTTGCCGCACGCGCCAGTGTCGAGCTGGGGCTGGCCTGGATGCAGGGGCGCGGCACCCGCAAGCAAAGCCGCTTTGCCGCCATCGAATGGGCCAACCGTGCGGCCAGCTTGCAGCCGGCAGACGCCACCATCGCGCGTATCCAGGCCCAGATACTCAACTCGCACAACCGGGTGAAAACACTGTTCACCCAATGTGGTGCAGCGCTGTTGCGCGGCACCCTGCATGCCAGTGAGCTACCGCCCAGGCCGCCTAAGCTGAACGCCCTGCGGGTTTCCGCCTGACGTGTGGCAGCAGCAGGGCTGGTTCAGTCCTGCTGGGCAGTAGGGGCCAGCCGCGCTTCCAGCTCTGCTACCTGTTGCTCCAGGGCCTCAAGGCGTGCACGGGTGCGCGCCAGCACGACCATCTGGCTGTCGAATTCGTCACGGCTGACCAGGTCCAGTTTGCTGAACGCCCCTTGCATCAGCACTTTGAACTGGCTTTCCAGTTCGGCGCGAGGCTGTGCGGTATCGCTGCTGAACAGGCGCGAGGCCTGGTCGCTCAGGGCATCGAGAAGGGCTTTGGGCGCGAGCATGGGGCTTTCCATTGAAACCGAGAAATGGCCAGCAGTGTAGCACGCACGCACATGGGCCTTTCTTTCACAGACGCTCGCGCGGTATTGCACGTTTTTCGAGCAGCAGCCCCCGCCTGCGCGCACCGAAACTGTGCATGATCTGCATGCTGGCGACTGGCCAATCCTGACTAAATCACATAACTCGCTGTTTTTCGTGGCTTTGGCGGAACTGGCAAGGTTTCTGCAAAGACCAGTTCGAGCCATGCACTGATGCAGTTCCTTGTGACCAGGCAGTGCGCACGCGGAGCCGGATGCCGACGACGCGTTACAAAGCTAACCGCTGCGCTTAGACTTGAGACGGGTTTGTTTTCCTGGGGCAAGTCCACCAAATCGGGAGAGAGTTTCATGAAGCTAGTCACAGCCATCATCAAGCCGTTCAAGCTGGACGACGTGCGCGAGTCACTGTCGGAAATCGGCGTGCAGGGTATCACCGTCACCGAAGTCAAAGGTTTCGGTCGCCAGAAGGGCCACACCGAGCTGTACCGCGGTGCTGAGTATGTGGTCGATTTCCTGCCCAAGGTGAAGATCGATGTCGCCATCGATGACAAGGACCTTGATCGGGTAATCGAAGCCATCACCAAGGCAGCCAACACCGGCAAGATCGGTGACGGCAAGATTTTCGTGGTGAATCTGGAGCAGGCGATCCGTATCCGTACCGGCGAAACCGATACCGACGCGATCTAAGCAACAACAAAGCCTCACCAAACCCAAAGCCCCAGGAGAAAACAACATGACTCTGCGTAAGATCGCAGGGCTAGGAGCCCTATTGTCCCTCGTAACCCCCGGGCTCGCCCTGGCAGAGGAAGCTGCCCCAGCGCTGAACTCCGGCGACACCGCCTGGATGCTGACCGCGACGGCGCTGGTGCTGTTCATGACCATTCCGGGCCTGGCCCTGTTCTATGGCGGCATGGTGCGTTCCAAGAACGTGCTGTCGGTGATGATGCAGTGCTTTGCAATCACCGGCCTGATGAGCATTCTCTGGGTCGTCTACGGCTATAGCATGGCCTTCGATACCGCCGGTATGGAAAAAGGCGTACTCAATTTCAATTCGTTCGTTGGCGGCTTCTCCAAGGCCTTCCTCAGCGGTGTCACGCCCGAGAGCCTGACTTCGGCCACTGCGCTGTTCCCTGAAGCGGTGTTCATCACCTTCCAGATGACCTTCGCCATCATCACCCCGGCGCTGATCGTCGGTGCCTTCGCCGAGCGCATGAAGTTCTCCGCGATGCTGGTGTTCATGGGTATCTGGTTCACCCTGGTATACGCGCCAATCGCGCACATGGTGTGGAGCGGTGACGGTGCACTGATGTGGGACTGGGGCGTACTGGACTTCGCTGGCGGCACCGTGGTGCACATCAACGCAGGTATCGCCGGCCTGGTCTGCTGCCTGGTACTGGGCAAGCGCAAAGGCTACCCGACCACCCCGATGGCGCCCCACAATCTGGGCTACACCCTGATGGGCGCGGCCATGCTGTGGATCGGCTGGTTCGGCTTCAACGCAGGTTCTGCTGCAGCGGCCAACGGCACCGCCGGCATGGCCATGCTGGTGACCCAGATCGCCACCGCCGCTGCGGCACTGGGCTGGATGTTCGCCGAGTGGATCGGCCACGGCAAGCCGAGCGCCCTGGGCATCGCTTCGGGTGTGGTTGCCGGCCTGGTCGCCATCACCCCGGCCGCGGGTACCGTGGGCCCCATGGGTGCCCTGGTAATCGGCCTGGCTTCGGGTGTGATCTGCTACTTCTGCGCCACCACCCTCAAGCGCAAGCTGGGCTATGACGACTCGCTGGACGCCTTCGGTGTTCACGGTGTGGGCGGCATCATCGGTGCCATCCTCACCGGCGTGTTCGCAGCCCCGGCACTGGGCGGCTTCGGTACTGTCACCGACATTGGCATGCAGGTCTGGGTACAGGCCAAAGGCGTGATCTTTACCGTGGTCTACACCGCCATCGTCACCTACGTGATTCTCAAGGTGCTGGACCTGGTGATGGGCCTGCGGGTCAACGAAGAAGAAGAGTCGGTCGGTCTCGACCTGGCTCAGCACAACGAGCGCGGCTACAACCTGTAACTGCGACGCGGTAAAAACTTGCCCGGCTTGCCGGGCATTTTTTTGCCAGATTTTTAACATTTCCCGCTCGGCAAACGGTTTATTCGGCACGTTCGCGACGTAGGCAAAAAACTTACAAGTCGTAGGGCATTTATGGTGCTTTGCTTTTTCTACCGGCGCGCTAGAATGCGCGCCGAAGGGTGTTTGACGAGCAGTCCGCGCACTTCAACCAGCCTTTGCTAGGCTTGCCAATAGCGAGTGGCCAGCAGGGGCTAATGGATTTGTCAGGTTCTGCCAGGAGCAGGGCCTGCTGGGTACCGCCTCCCATCAGGAGCGCCGGCCCCAAGGGCAGTGGCCTAACCCACGGCCAGTTGAATTTTCACTGGTAGCTGCCGGTCTACGGCTGCACTGGTCTATAACTAACCTGCTTTTCGCAAGTCATGAGGTAGAACATGAGCGACGACGATCTGGAAAATGATGACCTCGAAGTAGGTGACGAAGACGAGGGCGATGAAGGCCTCGAAGCGGCGGCTGATGACGGCGTCGAAGACGCTGGTGATGACGACAGCAGCCCGGCACCCGCTGCCAAGGGCAAATCCAAGGCGGCAGTCTCGGTAGACGAGATGCCGAGCATGGAAGCCAAGCAGAAAGAGCGTGATGCACTGGCCAAGGCGATGGAAGAATTTCTGTCGCGCGGTGGCAAGGTGCAGGAAGTCGAGGCCAACGTGGTCGCCGACCCGCCCAAGAAGCCGGACAACAAGTACGGCAGCCGCCCTATCTGAGTGGCTGATCGTCAAGAAGCCCGCCGTCGCTGCGGGCTTTTTTGTGCCTGTGCCGGCCGCTTCGCGGGCACGCCCGCGCCCACAGGTTCACCACAGGTCTTGGGACCTGCACGGTCCCTGTGGGAGCGGGCGTGCCCGCGAATGGGCCGCAAAGCGGCCCCTGTCAGCGCCAGCGCGCGAGCACGTCGGGCAGCTGCGACAGGCGCCGGATCTCGGCATCCGGGGCCTGCTCGCCCGCCCAAGCCTTGCCCTGCGGGTTGAACCACACCGCGCGCAGCCCGGCGCGCTGGGCACCGGCAATGTCGTCAGCCGGGTGATCACCAATGTGCACCGCCGCACCGGCGTCCACCTCGCCACGCCGCAAGGCCTCCAAAAACGGCGCCGGGTCCGGCTTGCCAATGCCCAGGTCCTCGGCACACAGGGCGAAGCGGAAGTAATCCGCCAGCCCCAGCCGGCTGACGTCGGCATTGCCATTGGTGACAACGCCCAGGGTGTACTGATGCCGCAGGATCTCCAGCACTGGCTGCACCTCGGGGAAGATCTGCACCTGGTGGCGAGCATGCAGGAACACCTCGAAGCCTTCATTGGCCAGGTCCTGTGCGTGTTTCTCGCTGTAGCCGACTTCTTCCAGGGCATGGAACAGTACCCGCCGGCGCAGGGCACTGATGCGGTGCTTCAGGCCGGGCTCGGCCTGCACCAGGCGTTCGCGGATGGCGAACAGGTGTTCCACCGGCACCCCGCCCAGGAGGGGGGCGTTGGCTTCGAGCCAGTCGCGCAGCACGACTTCCGCACTGGCAATCACTGGCGCGGTGTCCCACAGGGTGTCGTCGAGGTCGAAGGTGATCAGCTTGATGCTCATGAGTCTGTGCCTTTGCTGCGTTTGGCCCGGGGGTGGGCGCTGTCGTACACCGCCGCCAGGTGCTGGAAGTCCAGATGGGTATAGATTTGCGTGGTGCTGATGTCGGCATGGCCGAGCATCTCTTGCACTGCGCGCAGGTCCTGGGACGATTCCAGCACATGGCTGGCGAAGGAATGGCGGAGCATGTGCGGGTGCAGGTGTTGGCCCAGTTCACGTTCACCCACGGCCTTGACCCGCTGCTGTACGGTACGGGGGCTGATGCGGTTGCCCTGGCGGGTAATGAACACGGCGCGGTCGCGCGGGTTGCCGATGCCGCGCAAACGGTACCATTCCTTCAGCGCTTCGCGGGCCTTGCGGCCGACCGGTAGCACCCGCGCCTTGCCGCCTTTGCCCAGTACCTGCACCAGGCCGGCGGCAAGGTCCAGGTGATCCAGGTCGAGGTTGGTCAGCTCAGACAGGCGCAGGCCCGAGGAATAGAACAGCTCCATCATGGCCTGGTCACGGCGGGCAATGAAGTCGTCGTCCACGCCGCCATCGAGTAGCTGCAGCGCACGGTCGGTGTCCAGCACCTTGGGTAGCTTGCGCTCGCCCTTGGGGGCACTCAAGCCGGCGGCAGGGTCGTGCTGGCACAGGCCTTCGCGGTTCAGGTAACGGTACAGGCCGCGTACAGCGGACAGCAGCCGCGCCAGGCTGCGCGAGGCCTGACCATGGTGATGCAGGCGGGCGACCAGCTGACGCAACTGCTGAATCTGCAGCGCTTGCCAGTCGGCAATACCGTGCTCCTTGCAATAGGCAATGACCTTGTCCAGGTCGCGACGGTAGCCCAGCAAGGTGTGCTCCGACACCTGGCGCTCACTGCGCAGGTGTGCGCAATAAGCCTCCAGCTGGCGTTCCATCAGCGTACCGAACGCAGGGTCTGGGTCACCCGTGGCACGACACGGCCGAGCACTTCGGCGATGTAGCCGAGGAACAACGTGCCGACGCTGCTCTTGTAGTGTTGCGGGTCTCGGCTACCGATTGCCAGCACCCCATGCAACCCCTGGTACTCCAGCGCGGCCACGGCGCTGGAGCCGACCTCGCGGCGCTGTTCCTCGCCGAACAGGAAGGCCAGTTCATGTTCGCGCAGGTTGCCGCTGACCGTCTTGCCACCGCCCAACAGGGCACCGATGGCCTGTTGGGCCTCGGCATTGCTGACCCAGCGCCCCACGGGGGCAACGTTGTCACCGAACAGGATCAGGCTGACAAAGGGCACCTGAAACTCCTGGCGCAGGCTGTCTTCGACGGCCATGACCACTTCTTCCAGGCTACCGGCATCAAGCAGGTCGAGGATCAGCCGGCGCGTCTTGTCGAACAGCCGGTCGTTGTCACGGGCCACGTCCATCAGTTGTGACAGGCGGTGGCGCATCTCGATGTTGCGGTCGCGCAGCAGCTTGAGCTGGCGCTCGACCAGCGACACGCTGTCGCCACGCTGGTGCGGAATACGCTGTTCGATCAGCAACTCGTCGTGCTCGCTGAAGAAGGTAGGGTGGGCGCGCAGGTAGGCGACCACCGCCTCGGCATCGAGCTCGGCGGACTGCTGGGGTACAACCTTGGGCTGATCGGTCATGGCGGTTACTCGCTTAGAGACGAACCTGTCCTTCGTAGACGCGTACGGCCGGGCCGGTCATCACCACGGGCTTGCCGGGGCCGGCCCATTCGATGTGCAGGCGGCCACCTGGCAGGTCGAGGGATACCGGGGAGTCCATCCAGCCCTGGCTGATCGCCGCCACGGCGGCGGCGCAGGCGCCGGTGCCGCAGGCCTGGGTTTCGCCCGCGCCGCGTTCCCACACGCGCAGGTTGGCCCGGTGGCGGTCGATGACCTGAAGGAAGCCAGCATTCACCCGTTGGGGGAAGCGTGGGTGGTTTTCGATCTTCGGGCCCAGTTCATGCACGGGGGCAGTACGCACGTCGTCGACACGCAGCACGGCATGCGGGTTACCCATGGACACGGCGGCAATCGAATGCAATTGGCCGTCGACTTCCAGTGGGTAGTTCAGCGCCTGCGCGTCGGCGACGAAGGGGATTTCGGCAGGGGTGAAGCGCGGTGGGCCCATGTCGACACTCACCTGGCCGTCGTTTTGCACGTCCAGCACGATGATGCCGCTCTTGGTTTCCACGCGAATGCGTTTTTTCGCGGTCAGGCGCTTGTCCAGCACGAAACGGGCGAAGCAGCGCGCACCGTTGCCGCACTGCTCCACTTCGGAGCCGTCGGCATTGAAGATACGGTAGCGGAAGTCCACTTCCGGGTTGTTCGGCGCCTCGACGATCAGCAACTGGTCGAAGCCGATGCCGGTGTGACGGTCACCCCATTGCTTGGCGTGCTTGGGCTGGATGTGGGCGTGCTGGCTGACCAGGTCCAGGACCATGAAGTCGTTGCCCAGCCCATGCATCTTGGTAAAACGCAGTAGCATGGGCTTACTCCGGCAGCAGGCTTTCGCCAGCGTACAGTTCGGCGATGGTCTCGCGGCGGCGTACTTCGAACGCCTGGTCACCGTCAACCAGGATTTCGGCGCATCTACCACGGGTGTTGTAGTTGGAACTCATGACAAAACCATAGGCGCCCGCCGACTCGACAGCCAGCAAATCACCTTCGGCCAGGTCGAGGACGCGGTCCTTGCCGAGGAAGTCGCCGGTCTCGCAGATCGGCCCGACCAGGTCATAGGCACGGCCTTCACCGCCACGCGGCTTGACCGCACTGACGCCCATCCAGGCCTGGTACAAGGCCGGGCGGATCAGGTCGTTCATCGCCGCATCGATGATGGCGAAGTCCTTGTGCTCGGTGTGCTTGAGGTATTCCACGCGGGTCAGCAACACGCCGGCATTGGCCACGATATAGCGGCCAGGCTCGAACACCAGGGCCAGGTCGCGGTCGCCAACGCGCTCGCGGATGGCCTTGATGTACTCGGCCACCAACGGCGGCTGTTCGTCACGGTAGCGGACCCCGACCCCGCCGCCCAGGTCCAGATGGCGCAGGTGAATGCCGCACTCGGCCAGGCGGTCGACCAGCACCAGCAGGCGGTCGAGCGCGTCGAGGAACGGGTCGATGGTGATCAGCTGGGAGCCGATGTGGCAGTCGACACCGACCACTTCAAGGTTCGGCAACTGCGCCGCACGCACGTAGATGGCTTCGGCGTCGGCAATGGCGATGCCGAACTTGTTTTCTTTAAGGCCAGTGGAGATGTAAGGGTGGGTACCGGCGTCCACGTCCGGGTTGACCCGCAGCGATACCGGGGCAACCTTGCCCATTTCGGCGGCCACCACCTGCAGGCGCTCCAGCTCGTCAGTGGACTCCACGTTGAAGCAGTGCACACCCACTTCCAGGGCGCGGCGCATGTCTTCGCGGGTTTTCCCCACGCCGGAGAACACCACGCGGTCGGCGCGGCCACCGGCCGCCAGCACACGCTCCAGCTCGCCGCCGGAGACAATGTCGAAACCTGCACCCAGGCGTGCCAGCACGTTCAGCACGCCGAGGTTGGAGTTGGCCTTGACCGCAAAGCACACCAGGTGCTCGGCGCCTTGCAGGGCGTCGGTGTAGCTGCGGTACTGGGCCTCGATGTGAGCGCGCGAGTACACGTAGGTAGGCGTGCCATGGCGTTCGGCGATGGCCGACAGGGCTACACCCTCCGCGAACAGCTCGCCGTCGCGGTAGTTGAAAGCGTTCATCTGGTTTCCTTTACTGCGCAGGCGACTGCTCGGGCTCGGACTCGGGCGCTGGCGGCTGCTCCTGGACCGCGGTCGGCTTGGCTTTCGACGAGTGCTGGTGCGACTTGTGCGCTTTAGCGTTATCGCCGTCGTCCGGCAGATACAGCGGGCCTTTCTGGCCGCAGGCCGAAACGAGGCAGGCAACAGCGACCAGCGCCGCGAAGGAGGAAATCAGGCGCTTCATGGGTGAAATCCTTAGAAAATGCAGTATTGCGCCCGAGTATACCGAGCGACCGGCGGCTTGCCTATGCAAGGGCCGGTCCGCCGGGCGGGCAGCAGACGCGGCAAGCTTCAAGCTTCAAGCGGCAAGAAAAAGCGATCGGGTGTAGGCTGGGCTTTTTCTTGCGGCTTGTAGCTAGCAGCTTGCGGCTGGCGCGTTGCGCCCGTATCTTCCCCGGCTTGCCTGTAATGCCGCCAATTTCGAGGTTCCTGCAATGAGTTTGAGTGAAGCGCGTTTCCACGATCTGGTCGACGCGACCCAACAGGCCCTGGAAGACCTGTTCGACGAGAGCGGCCTGGACCTGGACATGGAGAATTCCGCTGGCGTGCTCACCGTCAAGTTCGAAGGCGGCGCTCAGCTGATCTTCAGCCGTCAGGAGCCGCTGCGCCAACTGTGGCTGGCTGACCGTTCCGGTGGTTTCCACTTCGACTACGACGAAGAGAGTAATAAGTGGGTCTGCGAAAAGAGCGAAGAGCTGCTGGGCGAAATGCTCGAGCGCATCGTCTGGGAGCGGGCTGGCGAGAAGCTGGACTTCGACGAGATCTGACATGAGCAGCGCCCAGCCACGGCCACCCAAGCCGTTGTACAGCAACGTCAGCCCCGCGGTGCCATCACCCTGCATCAGCGTCTGCCGGCTCGACGAGCAGCGTGTCTGCACCGGTTGCCACCGGCATGTCGAGCATATTCGCGAGTGGCGCTCGGCCGATGACGAGCGGCGCCGGCAGATCTGCCGCGAGGCACAGGTCCTGCGTGCGCAGGCAAAGGCACACTGACCGCAGGGGCTTGAGTATTTGCCCGTCTGTGGTAGTGTCGGGTTCTGCGTCGATGACGCCAAAGCCTTTTCAAACCCCGCCCTTGGGCGGGGTTTTGCTTTATCTGTGCATTGAAAATTGCCTGTTCAAAGGAGTCTGACTGGATCATGAGCACCAAGCCTTCCCTTATCCTCACCCGATTGGACGTACAGCGTCTGGAGCGTCTGATCGAGAGCCTCGACGAGAGTACGCCGGGTGTGTTCGCCCTGCAGGAGGAGTTGGACCGTGCCGCACAGGTCGTCGGTCATGAGGAAGTACCCGCAGGCGTGGTGACCATGAACTCGCGCATGCACTGCCGTGAGGAAGCCAGCGGCAAGGACTACCACCTGACCCTGGTGTACCCGAAGGATGCCGGGGCGGAAGGCAAGGTTTCGGTGCTGGCGCCAATTGGCTGCGCTTTGCTGGGGTTGTCGGTGGGTGAACAGATCGACTGGCCGGCGCCGGGGGGCAAAACCCTCAAGCTGAAACTGCTGGAAGTCGAGTACCAGCCTGAAGCGGCGGGTGATTTCGACCTCTGAGGCCTGGGCCGCCATGCGGCCCATGTTGGAGCAGCCCGGTCATTGGCACAGCACCTGCTCCAACCCCTCGTTCAATGCCTGCTCCAGCACCCGCTTGTAGCTCAGGTAAACCTGCGTTGCCCCCAGCCGGTCATCCAGCAGCTCGGACAAGTCCAGGTCGGTGATATAGCACCGGTACTTCCCGGCCCCGCGCCGCTGGCCAATGATCTGCCGCGCCACTACCGCATACAGCTGCGGCCCATGCTCCAGCTCGGAAAACTCCTGCTGGTCGCAGTACAGTGTCACATGCGCAGCACCCCCTACACCGGCCTGGATGATGGCCTGCACTTCATAGTAAGGCTGGTCACTGCCCTCCTGCGGCGCCACGCGCGGTTCGATGCTGCGGGCCTTGCCCGGGCCGCCAGGCAGTAGCTGCGCGTACTGGATATCCAGGGCCGCCTGCCCAAGGTCATCCAGCGGCAGGCGAGCCTCGCGGCGCATCACCACCGAGCGCAAAAAGCGCTGCAGCGGCAACAGCAGGTGCGCCTCGTCATGCAGCGGCAGGCGTTGTTGCCATAACGCGTTGCATTCATCCAGCACATACAGCTCGGCCCATTCGTCCTGCAGGCGGTAGAACACCTGAATGCACGCCGGTCGACCCTGCTCCAGCACCAGGCGCAGGTCGTGATCTTGCAGGGCGTTGGCGTCCAGGTACAACGGGCTGTAGACGCTGCGTTCTTCGCCCAGGTAGGCCAGCAGGGCATCGTGCTCGGCCAGGGTGCTCAGGCTGACATGCCCCGGTTGCAGTTCCAGCACATGGGTGTGCTGGGCAACCTGTAGCAGGTAGCGGTGCTGCAGGCCCTGGGCTTGCAACAGCTGCACGGTGTCGAAGATCTCTTCCACCCGTTGGCTGATGGCCTGTGCGCGGCTCGGGCAGAAGCAATGCACCCGTACCCGCGGCCGGTGGCCATGCGCCACTGGGCTGTTGAGAAAGTCACGCAGGCAGCGCACCAGCGCGTGTTCGCCGTCAAAGCGCTGAACCAGCACTTCGTTCCAGCTGTTCAGGGTGACCTGGTCCAAGGTCAGTACCAGGTTCTCCCGCACCCCGGCATAGCTCAGTGAGTCGGTGCGCTCGGTGGTCATCAGGATGTTCAGGTCGCGGTGATGGCGCAGTGGGTCGATGGCCACGTTGACCAGTAGCAGCACTTCATCGGCAACGCTGGGTTGCAGCAGGCGCACCTCACTCACGGTCGGCAAGGGCAGGGGGATGCATTGCTGCAGGCAACCGAGCAGGTTGGCCAGCTCGAACTCGCTCAGGTCACTGACACCCGGGTGCAGCGCCAAGCGCGTGCCGCTGTCGATGACCCCGTTGCGATGGGCCCAGGCCAGCAGCTCCAGCAGCTCGCGGCAGCGTTTTATCGGGTTGAAGTACTCGACGTCGTGAGAGTTCAGGTTGCCGCTGTACAGTTCCCAGTGGTAGTTACCTGGTTCCTTGCGGTTAGGTAACTGAACCAGGGTGAGGGTGTCTTCGGCGAGGTCCGGGGCGATACCCGGGTTGATCACCTCGACCTTGCCGGCACGGCGCTCGAAGGCTGCATACAGGCGCCTGCCCAGCACGTTGAGGTCGCGTTGGTCGGCGCGGCTGCTGGCGTTTCGCGTGCGTGCGAACTGGCCAAGGAAGCGATAGCTGTGGTTCAGCTCGGCCACCAGTTCGCGGCGCTCCACGGCAACCTGCTGGACTTTCCATTGGCTGCGGCTGTCCAGTATCGCCAGCTGCCGCTCATCCCACCCCCACTGGTCAGCCAGGCGCTGAAGCAAACGGCGCTGCCAGCCATTGCTACGGTTCTGGTCGCTGAGCTTCTTGTTCACCTTCAGGTACAGGCTGCGCCGTACCCGTTCCAGGCGCACAGGCTCGCCCTTTTGCAGCAGGTAGCGTTCGATGCGCCGGTAGACCATGACATACGGGTCCAGCTCGTCCAGGTCCAGCTGGTTGGCGAACACTGCCTGCTTGTAGTCCAGGCTCAGGCAGCGCACGCCAGGGTATTCACTGGCGTAGGCCTCGGTCAGCAGCAGTTTGAGCAGCGACTTGTAGGGTGAGTCGATGCCTTTGAACAGTTGCCACAGGCCGGCACCAATGAACTCGCCGGGCGGAATGTGCGCCAGGTTGCCCAGGTCGAGCACATCCTGGCTGCGGATAAAACGCTTGGCCAGCAGGGTCTGGGTATAGGCCTGGTAATTGCCTTCTTCGTACACCGGCACCAGCCACCACAGCGGCGTACGCCCGGCCAGCCACACGGTTGTGCGGTAGAACTCGTCCAGCAGCAGGTAATGCTGGGTAGTCCCGCAATTGTCTGAGCCAAGCTGACCATCACGCTGGCCCTGGGCAAACCCTTGGGTGTCGATCAGGAAAAAGTGTGCCTCTGCGCCCAGGCTGGCCGCCCAGGTTTCCAGCAGTTGGCACTTGCGGCGCAGCTCTTCGAGCAACGGCTCGGGCAAGCCGGGGGCGTGGCATACCCATACGTCCATGTCGCTGTGCTCGGCCTGCGCCAGCGAGCCCAGGCTGCCCATCAGGAACAGGCCGTGTATCGGCCGTGGCGGGTTGCCGTGCTGGGCCTTGTAGGTGAATGAGCGGGCCAGGCGCTGGGCTTCTGCGACCAGCTCGCTACCGGGCTCATAGCCCGAGACGCCTGCGGGGGTGCTGCCCGAGACGTAACCCGGCAATAGCGGGTGGTTCACGTGAAACAGCAAGGGCAACAGCAGCAGCACTTGTTGCTGACGTGTCGACAGGCCCTCCATTGCCCGCTGCAGCCGAGCCTGGTTCAAGTGCAGGAAACGCGCGCGCAGTGTCGCCAGGACTTTGCGGTCGATGCCTTGGTCCAGGTCGGGGCGGATTTCGTGGGGGTGGTTCATTGCGCGCTCGGGCAGGCCAGTGAAGCTGTGGCGAGTTTAGCCTGAGTAACAGGGGCGGATAAGCGCTAATTGGAATATTGGCGCCATTTTTCCAGCGCGCCGGCCGGTTCCGGCTTTTGCCGTGCATGAGGCATCATGAGCACATTGAGCTGATGAAGAGATTATCCGATGCGTGTATGGATCGATGCCGATGCCTGCCCCAAGGCAGCCAAGGATCTGATCGTCAAGTTCGCCCTCAAGCGCAAGTTCGAGGTGGTGATGGTGGCGGGCCAGGCAGTGGCCAGGCCTGCGTTTGCGATCGTGCGGTTGATCGTGGTGCCCAGTGGCATGGATGCGGCCGACGATTATCTGGTCGAGCATGCCGTGCCGGGCGAGCTGGTGATCTGTAGTGACGTGCCGTTGGCCGACCGCCTGGTCAGGAAGGGCGTGGCGGTACTGGACCCACGCGGGCGCGAGTTCGACGAGCGCAACATGGGTGATCGGCTGGCCGCGCGCAACCTGTTTACCGATTTGCGCGAGCAGGGCCAGGTCGGGGGAGGGCAGGCGGCTTATGGGGAGCGCGACAAGCAGGCGTTCGCCAATGCGCTGGACCGGATCATTTCGCGACTATCGAGGGCCTGAAGTGTAACGCGGCCCTTTTGTGGGAGCGGCCTTGTGTCGCGAAAGGGGCGCGAAGCGGCCCCGGCAATTTAGGCGGCGAAGCTCAAATCCTGGGGCCGCTTCGCGCCCCTTTCGCGACACAAGGCCGCTCCCACATTGATCGGCGTACGCAGGCCTTTGACCGCGCCGGATTCTGGGCTGCGCGTAGGCGGGCCTTACTCGTGGGTCAGCTCCAGCACCCGGTCCACCAGCTTGTAGATGCCACCAGCCGCCTCGCTGATCGACTTGGCCTCCATGTAAGCCGGGGTCGTCACCAGCTTGCGTTGGGTATCTTCGACAATGTCGTGCACGTCGCATTCTTCATGGGTGCCGCCCATCTTCACCACTGCCGCCGCAGTATCCGCGTCGCTGCCAATGGTGCAGACCACCCCCGGCCCGTAGATCTTCGCCGCCAGTGCCGGCGAAATGCAGATCAGGCCAACCGGCTTGCAGGCAGCGGCAAAGGCTTCGGCCAGGGCCAGCACGTCTGGGTTGACGCTGCAGTTGGCGCCTTCCACGGCGAAGTTGGACAGGTTCTTCGCCGCCCCAAAGCCACCCGGCACGATCAGCGCATCGTAGTCTTGGGCCTTGGCCTCGCGGATGTCCTTGACCTCGCCCCGGGCAATGCGCGCCGATTCCACCAGCACGTTGCGCGACTCGGGCATCTCCTCGCCGGTCAGGTGGTTGATCACATGCATCTGCGCAATGTTCGGCGCGAAGCACTGCACTTGCGCGCCGCGCTGGTCCAGGCGCAGCAGGGTGATCACGCTTTCGTGAATTTCGGCGCCGTCGTACACGCCACAGCCGGAAAGAACCACCGCTACTTTTTTAGTCATCTTTGAAGCTCCAGTGTTGTGTCGCGCCTGGGAGATCGAGCGCTGCCTGCGCGGCGCATCGCGAGCTGGCGCTCGCCGGGTTGGTTTTCAGGGCCAGTCATGCTTGTGACAGGCGCGCGGCTGCCTTGTTCGTCCGGCAACCCGACACGCTGTGTGCAACCCGATGCGCCGCACTGGCGCCTCGGGGTCACTGCTGGTCGCGCTGTTCGCCCGCCGCCTGGGCGGCGGCCTTGCGCTCTGCGCGCAGGGCACGGAAGCGACGGCGCAGCCACAACAGCACGCCCAGCCCCAGCAGGGCGGCCAACACCCATAGTTCGTACCGCTTGACGTTGCCCAGCAGGCCTTCGAGGATGGCGCCGAAGTGATAGGCCGCCGCACCCAGGGCAATGGCCCAGATCGCTGCGCCAATGCCGTTCAGCAGCAGGTAGCGGCGTGGCGGATAGCCCGACAGGCCAATGGCCACGGGCATGACCGTGCGCAGGCCGTAGACGAAGCGGAAACTCAGTACCCAGATGTCGGGGTGGCGGCGAATGTGGGCCAGCGCCCGGTCGCCCATCGCCTGCCAGCGCGGCTTGCGGGCCAGAATCTTGCGGCCGTGGCGCCGGCCCATGAAATACCACAACTGGTCGCCGGCATAGCTGCCGAAGAACGCCACCAGGCACACCAGGTTGATGTCCATGTAACCGCGGAATGCAAGGAATCCTGCAAGCACCAGGATGGTCTCGCCTTCGAAGAAGGTGCCTAGAAAAAGGGCAAAGTAGCCGAAATCCTGCAGGAATTGTTGAAGCATTTTCTGAGGTGCTGGCGAAATGAACGCGCAGCCTACCCCTTCGCGGGCATTCGGGAAAGTGTCCAAATGTGTCTCCACATGAACAATTCCTACACCACATTGCCATACCCACGCGTCATGGCTTGCCCTGCCATGTCACACAGGCGTCATAATGGGCGCTTATCTTGCCGCTCAATCGATGATAGGGCGTTAACGTCCTCAGGAACGTCAGATGAATAATGAAGTGCTTAGCCCTGTCGCGATCAAGGATGCCCAGGAGCTCCCCGAAGAGATGCTGCAGACCCCGCCAGACCTGCCGCCGGCCACCGCGCCGGAAGCCGGGCAGGCGGCCGAGCCTGCCGCCCCGGTGCCTGCGCCGCCGCCGGCCCCGGCAATCGTGGTGCCTGGCCTGGACGACAGCAGCCTGTACATTCATCGCGAACTCTCGCAGTTGCAGTTCAATATTCGTGTGCTGGAGCAGGCGCTGGACGAGAGCTACCCACTGCTGGAGCGGCTCAAGTTCCTGCTGATCTTCTCCAGCAACCTTGACGAGTTCTTTGAAATCCGGGTGGCCGGCCTCAAGAAGCAGATCAATTTTGCCCGCGAACTGGCCGGCGCCGACGGCCTGCAGCCGCACCAGGCACTGGCGCGCATCAGCGAGCTGGTGCACCTGGAAGTCGACCGGCAATACGCCATTCTCAACGACGTGCTGCTGCCGGAGCTGGAAAAACACCAGATCCGCTTCATTCGCCGCCGTTACTGGACACCCAAGCTCAAGACCTGGGTGCGCCGCTACTTCCGCGACGAAATCGCCCCGATCATCACCCCCATCGGCCTCGACCCGACCCACCCGTTCCCGCTGCTGGTGAACAAGAGCCTGAACTTCATCGTCGAGCTGGAAGGGGTGGACGCGTTCGGCCGTGATTCGGGCCTGGCGATCATCCCTGCCCCCCGCCTGCTGCCGCGGGTGATTCGCGTGCCGGAAGAAGTCGGTGGCCCGGGTGCCAACTATGTGTTCCTGTCGTCGATGATCCACGCGCATGCCGACGACCTGTTCCAGGGCATGAAGGTCAAGGGTTGCTACCAGTTCCGCCTTACCCGTAACGCCGACCTGGCACTGGACTCCGAAGAGGTTGACGACCTGGCCCGCGCCTTGCGCGGCGAGCTGTTCTCGCGCCGCTACGGCGATGCCGTGCGCCTGGAGGTCGCCGACACGTGCCCGAAACACCTGTCGGACTACCTGCTCAAGCAGTTCAGCCTCAGCGAAAGCGAGCTGTACCAGGTCAATGGCCCGGTCAACCTCACGCGCCTGTTCAGCATCACCGGCCTGGACAGCCACCCGGAGCTGCAATACACGCCGTTCACGCCGGCGATCCCCAAGCTGCTGCAGAACGCCGACAACATCTTCAGCGTGATCGGCAAGCAGGACATCCTGCTGATGCACCCATTCGAGTCCTTCACCCCGGTGATCGACCTGCTGCGCCAGGCCGCCAAAGACCCGCACGTGCTCGCCGTGCGCCAGACCCTTTACCGCTCCGGGGCCAACTCGGAAATCGTCGATGCCCTGGTGGATGCAGCGCGAAACGGCAAGGAGGTCACCGCGGTGATCGAACTGCGTGCGCGTTTCGACGAAGAGTCCAACCTGCAGATGGCCAGCCGCCTGCAAGCGGCAGGTGCGGTGGTGATCTACGGTGTGGTCGGTTTCAAGACCCACGCCAAGATGATGCTGATCCTGCGCCGCGAGCACGGCGAGATCGTGCGCTACGCCCACCTGGGTACCGGCAACTACCACGCCGGTAACGCTCGCCTGTACACCGACTACAGCCTGCTGACCTCAGACGACGCCCTCACCGAGGACGTTGGCAAGCTGTTCAGCCAGCTGATCGGCATGGGCAAGACCCTGCGCATGAAAAAGCTGCTGCACGCGCCGTTTACCCTGAAGAAGGGCATGCTCGACATGATCGCGCGGGAAACCCAGTTCGCCCTCGACGGCAAGCCGGCGCACATCATCGCCAAGTTCAACTCGCTGACCGACGCCAAGGTGATCAAGGCGCTGTACAAGGCCAGCCAGTCTGGCGTGAAGATCGACCTGGTGGTGCGTGGCATGTGCTGCCTGCGCCCAGGTATTCCGGGGGTTTCGCACAATATCCAGGTGCGCTCGATCATCGGTCGCTTCCTGGAGCACACGCGGGTGTTCTACTTCCTCAATGGCGGCGAAGAGCAAATCTACCTGTCCAGCGCCGACTGGATGGAGCGCAACCTCGACAAGCGTGTCGAGACCTGCTTCCCGGTTGAAGGCAAGAAGCTGTTGCTGCGGGTGAAGAAAGAGCTGGAAGGCTACCTGACCGACAACACCCATGCCTGGACCTTGCAGCCCGACGGGCGCTACGTGCGCAGCACCCCAACCGGTAACCAGAACCCGCGCAGCGTTCAGGCGACCCTGCTGGAGCGCCTGAGCAACCCGGTCCTCAACGTACGCTGAGGACGAAGCCGACCCGGGTCAGCCACTCCGCCTCGTTGGCGAAGTCGGCCTGGGTCAGTTGGTTCTGTTCCAGCCAGCCTTCAGGGAAAGCGATGTCGAGGCTTTCACCGGCAGCCTTGAGCTGGACCTTCGGCATCTGCTGGTTGCCACGGATGTGGTGGAACAGGATGGCGAAGCGCAGCAGCACGCACAGGCGCAGCAGTTTCACGCCTTCCTCGCCCAGTTCGGCAAACTTGTCCTTGGGAATGTTGCGGCGGTGGCCGCGTACCAGCAGGGCCATCATCTGCTGGTCTTCGCGCGAGAAGCCCGCCAGGTCGGAGTGTTCGATCAGGTAGGCGCCATGCTTGTGATAGTGGTAGTGGGCGATATCCAGGCCGATTTCATGCACTTTGGCTGCCCAGCCGAGCAGATCGCGCCAATTTCCATCCTTCAACCCCCATGCATCCGCGACCTGGTCGAAGGCGTGCAACGCCTTGCGCTCGACGCGCGCTGCCTGGCCCTGGTCGACGTGGTAACGCTCCATCAGTGAGTTCAGGGTGCGTTCGCGCACATCTTCATGGTGGTGGCGGCCCAGCAGGTCGAACAGCACGCCTTCGCGCAGCGCGCCGTCGCAATGGTCCATGCGCTGCAGTTCCAGGGCATCGAAGATGGCTTCCAGAATCGCCAGGCCGGCAGGGAAGATGGTACGGCGGTCCGGCTTGATGCCTTCGAAGTCGATCTTGTCGACGTCGCCCAGCTTGAACAGCTTGCGCTTGACCCAGGCCAGGCCCTCGGCGTTGACCTCGCCGTTGCCCAGGCCGCCGTCCTTGATGGCGGCAGCGATGGCGCGGATGGTTCCGGACGAACCGATGGCCTCGTCCCAGGTCAGGCGGTGCAGGGCGTTTTCGATGCTCATCAGCTCCAGGCGCGCGGCGGTGTAGGCCTGGGCGTAGCGGGCCGGGGTGATCTTGCCGTCGCGGAAGTAGCGCTGGGTGAAGCTGACGCAACCCATTTGCAGGCTTTCGCGCAGCAGCGGCTCGAAGCGCTGGCCAATGATGAACTCGGTGCTGCCGCCGCCGATGTCGGCGACCAGGCGCTTGCCGGGGGTGTCGGCCAAGGTGTGGGACACACCCAGGTAGATCAGGCGCGCCTCTTCGCGGCCGGAGATGACCTCGACCGGGTGCCCGAGGATGGCTTCGGCACGCTGGATGAATTCGTTGCGGTTGCGCGCTTCGCGCAGGGCATTGGTACCGACGATGCGCACCGAGCCAGCCGGCATGCCGTGGATCAGTTGGGAAAAGCGCTTGAGGCAGTCCAGGCCCCGCTCCATCGCCTCTTCACTGAGCTTGCGCTCTTCGTCGATGCCGGCGGCAAGCTGAACCTTCTCGCCGAGCCGCTCGAGGATGCGGATTTCGGTATGGTGGGCCTTGGCCACGACCATGTGGAAACTGTTGGAGCCAAGGTCGATGGCGGCGATCAGAGACAGGTTCTTCGCGATGTTGTGCGGCATGCTGTGTGTTCTCGGTCGTTAACCCGGCAATCGTGCCACGATAGCAGGCTGTCGCCAACGCGTGCCACGCCAGGCCTTGATGCAAGGCAATGTGCCATTCGATGCTATGACACGCAGATGACAGTTTCGATTCGTGGCGTCTTGCCCAACTATAGTTACACTCAATCGACCGCAGCTTCCTGTAGAGCGTGGGTGCGGCTATCATGGGCCACGTTTTTTTGCTTACGACCCTGGAGATATCCATGAGCAGCGATCTGATCAAACATGTCACCGATGCCACCTTCGAAGCCGAAGTCCTGCAGGCTCAAGGCCCGGTGCTGGTCGACTACTGGGCTGAATGGTGCGGCCCGTGCAAGATGATCGCGCCGGTACTGGACGACATCGCCTCCACCTACGAGGGCAAGCTGACCGTCGCCAAGCTGAACATCGACGATAACCAGGAAACCCCGGCCAAGCATGGCGTGCGTGGCATCCCGACGCTGATGCTGTTCAAGAACGGCAACGTCGAGGCCACCAAGGTGGGCGCGCTGTCCAAATCCCAGCTGGCCGCGTTCCTCGACGCCCACCTGTGATGTGAAAAGGCCCCGCGAATGCGGGGCTTTTCTTTTTCAGAGCACTAGACGCAGAAAAAAGCAAGTGTTACATTCGGCCTCGCACTGCTTCTCCAGTGCCTTCTACATGCCGTCGCCGAAGCATCCCCAATTCGAATCAGTACGCGATCCTGTCGCCATCTAGCGGCGCGGCTTCATTAAGCCAAAGCTTAATTCTCCCTTCTTACATGATTACGTCATTCCCCTTATGAACCTGACTGAACTCAAGCAAAAGCCGATTACCGATCTTTTGGAAATGGCCGAACAGATGGGCATCGAAAACATGGCCCGTTCGCGCAAACAGGACGTGATTTTCGCCCTGCTGAAAAAGCACGCGAAAAGCGGCGAAGAGATCTCCGGTGATGGCGTGCTGGAGATTCTCCAGGATGGTTTCGGTTTTCTGCGTTCGGCTGATGCGTCCTACCTGGCCGGCCCTGACGATATCTACGTCTCGCCCAGCCAGATCCGCCGTTTCAACCTGCGCACCGGCGACACCATCGTCGGCAAGATCCGCCCACCGAAAGAAGGGGAGCGTTACTTCGCGCTGCTGAAGGTCGACACCATCAACTTCGACCGCCCGGAAAACGCCAAGAACAAGATCCTGTTCGAAAACCTGACGCCGCTGTTCCCGAACAAGCGCCTGAAGATGGAAGCCGGCAACGGTTCCACCGAGGACTTGACCGGCCGCGTCATCGACTTGTGCGCCCCGATCGGCAAGGGCCAGCGCGGCCTGATCGTTGCTCCGCCAAAAGCGGGCAAGACCATCATGCTGCAGAACATCGCGGCGAACATCACCCGTAATAACCCTGAGTGCCACCTGATCGTCCTGCTGATCGACGAGCGCCCGGAAGAAGTGACCGAAATGCAGCGTACCGTGCGCGGCGAAGTGGTTGCCTCTACCTTCGACGAGCCGCCAGCGCGCCACGTGCAGGTTGCCGAAATGGTGATCGAGAAGGCCAAGCGCCTGGTCGAGCACAAGAAAGACGTGGTGATCCTGCTGGACTCCATCACCCGCCTGGCGCGTGCCTACAACACCGTGATCCCGAGCTCTGGCAAGGTACTGACCGGTGGTGTCGACGCCCACGCCCTGGAAAAGCCGAAGCGCTTCTTCGGTGCGGCACGTAACATCGAGGAAGGCGGTTCGCTGACCATCATCGCCACCGCGCTGGTCGAAACCGGCTCGAAGATGGACGAAGTGATCTACGAAGAGTTCAAGGGCACCGGCAACATGGAGCTGCCGCTGGACCGCCGCATCGCCGAGAAGCGCGTGTTCCCGGCCATCAACATCAACCGCTCCGGTACCCGCCGCGAAGAGCTGCTGACCGCCGACGACGAATTGCAGCGCATGTGGATCCTGCGCAAGCTGCTGCACCCGATGGATGAAATCGCCGCCATCGAATTCCTGGTCGACAAGCTCAAGCAGACGAAGACCAACGACGAGTTCTTCCTGTCGATGAAGCGCAAGTAAGCGTTTCCAGACCGGAACTGAATGGGGCCGCTTCGTGCCCCTTCGCGGGCACGCCCGCTGCCACAGGTTCAGTGTGATCCATGTGGGAGCGGGCGTGCCCGCGAAGGGGCGCGAAGCGGCCCCACTGCATTTTTGCCCCCAAACAAACCCCGAACGGCGCTACACTCTGCACCCCCGACCGATACGGCCAATACGAGGCTCCCGCATGCAGTATCGCGACTTGCGCGACTTCATCCGTGGCCTGGAACAGCGCGGCGAGCTCAAGCGCATCCAGGTTCCGATCTCCCCCGTCCTGGAAATGACCGAGGTCTGCGACCGCACCCTGCGTGCCAAAGGCCCGGCGTTATTGTTCGAAAACCCCACAGGCTTCGACATCCCGGTGCTCGGCAACCTGTTTGGCACCCCGGAGCGCGTGGCCATGGGCATGGGCGCCGAGTCGGTCGATGAACTGCGGGAAATCGGCAAATTGCTGGCGTTTCTCAAGGAGCCCGAGCCGCCGAAGGGCCTGAAGGACGCCTGGTCGAAGCTGCCGATCTTCAAGAAAGTCGTATCGATGGCGCCGAAAGTGGTCAAGGACGCGGTCTGCCAGGAAGTGCTGGTCGAGGGTGACGACGTCGACCTGGGCGCGCTGCCTATCCAGCACTGCTGGCCTGGCGACGTGGCGCCGCTGATCACCTGGGGCCTTACCGTGACCCGCGGGCCGAACAAGGACCGCCAGAACCTGGGTATCTACCGGCAGCAGGTGATCGGCCGCAACAAGGTCATCATGCGTTGGCTCAGCCACCGGGGCGGTGCGCTCGACTACCGCGAATGGTGCGAGAAGAACCCGGGCCAGCCTTTCCCGGTTGCGGTCGCCCTGGGCGCAGACCCGGCAACCATCCTGGGCGCCGTGACGCCGGTACCGGACACCCTCTCCGAATATGCCTTCGCCGGCCTGCTGCGCGGCAACCGCACGGAACTGGTGAAGTGCCGTGGCAGCAACCTGCAGGTGCCGGCCACCGCCGAAATCATCCTGGAAGGCGTGATTCACCCTGGCGAAATGGCCCCCGAGGGCCCGTATGGTGACCATACCGGCTACTACAACGAAGTGGACAGCTTCCCGGTGTTCACCGTCGAGCGCATCACCCACCGGCTCAAGCCGATCTACCACAGCACCTACACCGGTCGCCCGCCTGATGAGCCGGCCATTCTCGGTGTCGCGCTGAACGAAGTGTTCGTGCCGATCCTGCAAAAGCAGTTCCCGGAGATCACCGACTTCTACCTGCCGCCGGAAGGTTGCTCGTACCGCATGGCGGTGGTGACCATGAAGAAGCAGTACCCCGGCCATGCCAAGCGCGTGATGTTGGGTGTATGGTCGTTCCTGCGACAGTTCATGTACACCAAGTTCGTTATTGTCACCGATGACGATATCAACGCCCGGGACTGGAACGATGTGATCTGGGCAATCACCACACGCATGGACCCCAAGCGTGATACGGTGATGATCGACAACACCCCGATCGACTACCTCGACTTCGCGTCGCCGGTTTCGGGGTTGGGGTCGAAGATGGGCCTGGATGCCACGCACAAGTGGCCAGGCGAGACTACACGCGAATGGGGGCGGGTCATCGTCAAGGACGAAGCCGTCACCCGGCGTATCGATGAGCTGTGGGATCAGTTGGGAATAGATTGATGCAGGTAACGTTGCAGCCGTCCGGGGCGGTGCTGGCGCTCGAACCCGGGGAACGGATCCTGGATGGAGCGCGGCGGCTGGGCTATGACTGCCCGAACAGCTGCCGCAATGGCAATTGCCATGTCTGCGCCGCGTTGTTGGTCGAGGGCCGGGTCCGTCAGGACGGCGAAATCCGCGACCATGGCGAGTTGTTCACCTGCATTGCAGAACCGCTGGAGGACTGCGTGTTGCTCTGGGACGGTGTGCTCGCCCTGGGCGAGTTGCCTGTGCGCAAGCTGGCGTGCAGCGTGAGTGAATGCGTTGACGTCGGTGGCGACGTGTGGCGGGTGCGCTTGCGTGCACCGGCGGGCAAACCCCCGCGTTACCACGCCGGGCAGTACCTGATGATCGAGCGTGAGGGCGGCAAGCAGGCGGCCTTCTCGCTGGCGTCTGCGCCGCACGGCGGGCGTGAACTGGAGCTGCACGTACTGGCGCGCGAGCCCAGTGCCCAGCAACTGATCGAGCAGCTCAGGCGCGACGGCCTGGCGCGTATCGAAATGCCGTTTGGCGACACCCACCTGGCCGAGTTGCCCGAGGGCCCGTTGGTATTGATTGCCGCCGGCACCGGCATGGGCCAGATGCACAGCCTGGTCGAGCATTGCCGCGCCAAGGGTTTCCAGTACCCGGTGCACCTGTACTGGGGGGTGCGTCGGCCTGAAGATTTTTACCAGATCGAGCACTGGGACGAATGGCAGCGCCTGCCCAACCTGTACCTGCACCAGGTGGTCAGCGATCTGTGCGGCTGGGAAGGGCGGTGCGGCATGTTGCATGAAGCCGTTTGCGAGGACATTGCCGACCTCAATACTGTGCATGTGTATGCCAGTGGCTCGCCAAACATGATCTACGCCACACTCGACGCCTTGGTCGAAGCCGGCATGGATGCGCACCGCATGCGTGCCGATGTATTTGCCTATGCCCCACGTGGCTAATAACCCAAGTTGGCAAGTCAGGTTATAAGGCGGTAACTGTTACCGCCTTGATTAATAACTTTCCCTGTTGTTGAAACAATCATTTCCAGTCGTCGGCTGCGCGCATGAAACCTGGCTACGAGGGCTTGAGTATTCCTGCGGTTCTGACCTATGGTTAGTGCAAGCGCCTTGGTATAGAGGCCTTGGCGCTTAACCTCATCGAATTTCGCTACATCCGTAGTTCACAGGAATCCTGGCGGCAGCTTATGTCGGCACTTGAAAGCATGTCGTGGAAAGTTTCATATCCACCGACACTCGACTTTGGTCAGCAACATACGCACGAACAGTTGTTCAACTCCATGAAGACGACCATGTCTCGGCACCCGGGTGGGCCGGTGTGGCTGTTTGCCTATGGCTCGTTGATCTGGCGCCCCGAGTGCAATTCGGTGGAGCGCCAGCGCGCACGCGTACATGGTTATCACCGGGGGCTCTACTTGTGGTCGCATGAGCATCGCGGCACCCCGGAAACCCCCGGGCTGGTATTCGGCCTGGACCGTGGCGGGTCCTGCAGTGGCTTTGCCTACCGGCTGGATGAAAGCAACCTGGACGACTCGCTCATGGCCCTGTGGCAACGTGAGATGCCTTACCCGGCCTATCGGCCGCATTGGCTCAACTGCCGGCTGGGCGATGGCACCAAGGTGCAGGCGCTGGGCTTTGTGCTGGAGCGGCATTTACCCTGCTATGCCGGCGATCTGCCGGATACCTTGCTCAGCCATATCCTGGCCAGCGCCAAAGGGCGCTATGGCACCACCCGCGACTATGTCGAACAGACCTTGCAGGCCCTGCGCAGCCACCAGATGCCTGATCGCAACCTGGAGGCGCGGTTCCGCCGTTGCCATCACCTGCGAGAGGTTTGATCAGCCTGTGCCGGCTGTTTCGCGGGCACGCCCGCTCCCACAGGAATCCATGCTTTTTGAACCTGTGGGAGTGGGCGCGGCCGCGAAAAGGCCGGAACGGCAGATGAAGATCTAAAGCCTTACCTGGCCAGCACCACCAACTTACCCACAGCCTGCCGCTGCCCCAGTTTCTCAATGGCAGCCCCGGCCTCGGCCAGTGGATAAGTCTGCGACACCAGCGGCTTCAACTTGCCTTGGGCATGCCAGGCAAACAGCTGCTGGAAGTTGGCCGCATTGTCCTGCGGCTGGCGCTGGGCAAACGCACCCCAGAACACCCCAAGCACCGCCGCGCCTTTGAGCAGCACCAGGTTGGCTGCCAGCTGTGGAATGGTGCCACTGGCGAACCCCACCACCAGCAACCGGCCATTCCAGGCCAGCCCGCGTACCGCCTGCTCGAACAGCTCGCCACCGACCGGGTCATAGATCACGTCGACCCCCTGGCCGTTGGTCAGGCGCTTGATTTCCTCGCGCAGGCTGGCCTGGCTGTAGTCGATCAGTTCATCTGCCCCGGCTGCCTTGGCCACCGCCAGTTTGTCGGCACTGCTGGCGGCCGCGATTACCCGTGCCCCCATGGCCTTGCCGATCTCCACCGCTGCCAGGCCGACGCCACCGGACGCACCCAGCACCAGCAAGGTCTCACCCGCTTGCAACTGGCCGCGCTGGCGCAGGGCATGCATCGAGGTGCCATAGGTCATGCCAAACGCCGCTGCCGTGGTGAAGTCCATGCTCGCCGGGATCGGCAGCACGTTGTAGAACGGCACTGCCACCTGCTCGGCAAACGCCCCCCAGCCGGTCAGCGCCATGACCCGGTCACCGACCTTGAAGGCGCCGGCCTTTTCCCCGACCGCGGCTACCACACCGGCCGCCTCACCACCGGGGGAGAACGGCAGCGGTGGCTGAAACTGGTACTTGCCTTCGATGATCAGCGTGTCAGGAAAGTTGACCCCGGCAGCCTGCACGTCCAGCAGGATTTCGTTGTTCTTCGGCAGTGGGCTGGCGACTTCTTCCAGCACCAGGTTGCCCGCCGGGCCAAGGGTTTTGCACAACACAGCTTTCATTGGGGCTATTCCTTTGCGGGTCGTGGCCGATAAGTGTAGGAGGGCGGTGTACCGGGTCAACGAGCATGGCCCGCCCTGATGGGCAGGCATAAGCGGCGGCGTGAGCCTGGGCTTGGGTTTGCGCGCAGTGCTGGGTAAGCTGGCGCCAATTGGAATGAGGAGCGAATTCGTGAAAGCGTGGATCTTGATGGTACTGGCGCTGTTGCTGCCAACTGCGGCCATGGCCGAAGAAGCCAAGGAGGGTGCCCCCAAGGTTGCCTACATCACCCTGAGCCCGCCCTTTGTCGGCAACTATGCCCTGGATGGCGGCCCCCGCCTGCGGGTGTACAAGGCCGATGTGGCCCTGCGTGTGACCGGTGATGAAGCCGCCAAGGCCGTTCAGCACCACGAACCGCTGATCCGTAACCAGCTGGTGGCGCTGTTCACCCAACAGACTGTCGACAGCATGAGCAATGTCGAGGCCAAGGAGCACCTGCGCCAGGAGGCACTGAAACAGGTGCAGCAGGTGATGGAAGCCGAAGAGGGCAAGCCGATCGTTGAGGACCTGCTGTTCAACAACCTGATCGTGCAGTAAACGGCGCCGCTGGCGCGCGGTTTCAGCGCAACGCGACAATCACCGCCCATTGCTCGGCGGTTACCGGCATGACCGACAGGCGGCTGCCCTTCTGCACCAGCGGCAGTTCGGCCAGGCCGGCCTGCTGCTTCAGCTGGCCCAGCTCCAGTACCCGTGGCAGGGTTTGCACATGCGCCACATCCACTGCGGTCCATGGGTTCTTCTCGGCTGTGGCCTTGGCATCATGGTAAGGGCTTTGCGGGTCCAGGGCAGTCGGGTCGGGGTAAGCCGCACGAATGATTTCGCCAATACCGGCGATGCCAGGCTGCGGGCAGCTGGAATGGTAGAAAAAGAACCTGTCACCCTCGCTCATGGCCCGCAGGAAATTACGCGCCTGGTAATTGCGCACGCCGTCCCAGCGCGCTTCGCCCAGGCGCCCCAGTGCTTCGATGGAGAGTTCGTCGGGCTCGGATTTCATCAGCCAGTAGGCCATGCGTGTCGCTCCTGAAAAGGTTTGTAATAACCTGTTGCACGAAACCGACAGCCGGTTGGCGTCAAGGTTTGCTTGCAGACGCAGGTTGTCGGAAAATGCGCCCCGTTTAATGCGCGATGCTCCGGCGGCACTCAGAAAGCCGCCGAGCCTGAACAGTTTGCCTTGGGGGGCAATCTTCCATGTATCAACGTAAAAAACCGGATCTGCTGTGGGTCCTGGTGTTTATTTTTGGCCTGGGTGTGGTCACTACCGGTTATGCGCAAGGGCTATGGGAGCGCAAGCTGGACAACGCCTACCAAACGTCGGCAGACGCCAGCCAGCCACAACGTTGATGCCCCCCTGCTGGCGCCGATTACCGCGGCGCCAGGTACCAGCCACGGTCCGAGACCGTGCCCTGCAACGGTACGTCCCAACTGGCCTGCGCCAGCCGCTCGACCTTCTGGCACTCATGCGCCAAGCCCAGCAGCAACGGTTTTTTCCAGCTTTGCCGGCGCCCCTGGTAGGCCAGGCTGCGGTCATAGAAGCCGCCACCCATGCCCAGGCGGCCGCCCACCTCATCAAAGCCCACCAGCGGTAACAGAATCAGGTCCAGTGCCCAGATGGGCCGCTGGCGTTTGCGCTCGATAACCGGTTCGGGGATACGGAAACGGTTGGGTCGCAGTTTTTCCCCTGGCTCGAAACGCTGGAACACCATGCGCGTGCGCGGCCAGGCATGCAGTACCGGCAGGTAGGTGCGCTTGCCGCGGCGCTGGGCTTCACGCAATAACAGGCGCGGGTCTATTTCGCCGTCGTTGGGCAGGTACAGGGCAATGTGCCTGGCGCGGCGGAACAGGGGGTGTTGGGCCAATTGCCGATACAGCCCACGGGCCGCCTGGCGTTGCTGGGCGGGGGTGAGGGCGCGACGGGCATTGCGCAGCAAACGGCGAAGCTGAGGGCGGGTAAGCGGCGCGGTGTCGGTCATGGCACAGGCGATCCCAGGCGTGCTGGCCGCCAGACGCGGCACAAACGAATTGCCCGCCACAGGGGGCGGGCAAGGAATTCAGGCTCCCCGATAAGACCGCTATCGGTGTAGCCCTTGAACCCGAAAGTTCAAGGTGGAGATTGCAGGGGGCGTTAAGGCTTTCCGTCGGGCGGACATGCACACCGGCCCCAGCGTGCAACCCCCGTGGTTGTGCGTATCGGCTCAGGGACATAACCGACTGGCGCATCCCCCAGGGAGTGGCGCCAGTATACCAATCTCAGCCGATTTTGGTATCCGTGTCGTCGGACAAAGCCTTGTCTACCCGATCCAGCAGGTCGCGCACCTGTTCGCGGTTGGTGCCGCTGACGGGCGCCACGCTGCGGTCTTCCTGGCGGTGCAGCATCTCGTGGGTGATGTTCAACGCGGCCATGACGGCAATGCGGTCGGCGCCGATCACCTTGCCGCTGCTCCGGATCTCGCGCATCTTGCTGTCCAGGTAGCGGGCTGCGCTGACCAGGTTGTTGCGCTCTTCCGGCGGGCAGATGATCGAGTAGTCCTTGTCGAGGATCTGCACGGTGACGCTATTGCTTGAACTCATGAGTCTTGCTCCAGAGCCTTGAGGCGTAAAATCATCGACTCGACCTTGCGCTTGGCTATCTCGTTTTTTTCGATGAGGTGGGCGCGCTCTTCGCGCCAGGACTTTTCCTGAGCTACTAGGAGTGCATTTTGCCGTTTTAGTTGCTCGACACGTTCGATCAGCAGCTCGAAACGGCTCATCAGTGCCTGCAGGTCGTTCTCTTGCGTGGGTTGCACTCGATTCGCTCCGTCGTTCGGTCACCTGGCGATGATGCCTCTCCCTGGGTGGCGACGGCCAGTGCCGATGGTCTTGGCGCGCCTGCCGGTGCTAGGATACAAGGCCTCATTCTAGTCATTTGCGCCGTCTGGCGCCTAGCTGCCCATGCCCAATACCCAATCGCCCTACATCGCTTTCGCCATGCTGCTGTCCAGCAATGGCCACCCTGTCACCCCGGCCGAACTGCACGGCCTGCTGATTGGCCGCAGCTGCGCCGGTGCCGGCTTCGATGCCGACGGCTGGCTGGCCGACGCGGCCCAACTGCTGGAAACCGAGCCCGGTGACACCGTGCGCAACGCCCTGGTTGGCCTGCAGGAAATGGTCAAGGGCGAGCTCACCAGCGACGACATGGCCATCGTTCTGCTGCTGCCTTCCGACGATGCCGCGCTGACCGACCGCGCCACCGCGCTGGGGCAGTGGTGCCAGGGCTTCATCACCGGCTTCGGCCTGAACGCCGGCGGCAAGGACTTGTCCGACGAGGCCAAGGAAGTGCTGCAGGACCTGGTGGCCATTTCCCAGGTGCAGGAAGCCCTCGAAGAATCCGAGGACGGCGAGAGCGACTACATGGAAGTCATGGAGTACCTGCGCGTTGCGCCGCTGCTGCTGTTCTCCGAGCTGGCCAAGCCTTCCGCACCCGCGCCCAAGCCATCGCTGCACTGATCAACCAGGGGTAGTCTGCCCATGAGCCACATTCCCAAGGCCGAGTATGCCCGGCGGCGCAAGGCGCTGATGGCGCAGATGGTCCCCAACAGCATCGCCATCCTGCCCGCCGCCGCGGTTGCCATCCGCAACCGCGACGTCGAGCACGTGTACCGCCAGGACAGCGACTTCCAGTACCTCAGCGGCTTCCCCGAGCCAGAGGCAGTCATTGCCCTGATCCCCGGGCGCGAGCACGGTGAGTACGTGTTGTTCTGCCGTGAGCGCAACCCCGAGCGGGAGCTGTGGGATGGCTTGCGCGCCGGCCAGGAAGGCGCGGTGAGTGATTATGGCGCCGACGATGCATTCCCCATCGCTGACATCGACGAAATCCTGCCTGGCCTGATCGAAGGCCGCGAGCGGGTGTACAGCGCCATGGGCAGCAACCCTGAATTCGACCGCCGGTTGATGGACTGGATCAACGTGATCCGCTCCAAGGCCCGGCTGGGTGCCCAGCCACCGAACGAGTTCGTTGCGCTGGATCATCTGCTGCATGACATGCGCCTGTATAAATCGGCAGCGGAAGTGAAGGTCATGCGCGCGGCTGCAGACATTTCTGCGCGTGCCCACGTGCGGGCCATGCAGGCCTGCCGGGCCGGGTTGTACGAATACAGCCTGGAAGCCGAACTGGACTACGAGTTTCGCAAGGGCGGGGCGAAGATGCCGGCCTACGGCTCCATCGTTGCCGCTGGGCGCAATGGCTGCATCCTGCACTACCAGCAGAATGACGCACCGCTCAGGGAGGGCGACCTGGTGCTGATCGACGCCGGCTGCGAAATCGACTGCTACGCCAGTGACATCACCCGCACCTTCCCGGTCAGCGGGCGCTTTTCACCCGAGCAGAAGGCTATCTACGAGCTGGTGCTCAAGGCGCAGGCGGCAGCGTTCGCCGAAATCGCCCCCGGCAAGCACTGGAACCATGCCCATGAGGCGACCGTGCGGGTCATCACCACCGGGCTGGTGGAACTGGGCCTGCTGGAAGGCGATGTGCAGGCGCTGATCGACAGCGAAGCCTACCGCGCCTTCTACATGCACCGCGCCGGCCACTGGCTGGGCATGGATGTGCACGATGTGGGCGAGTACAAGGTGGGGGGTGAATGGCGGGTGCTGGAACCGGGTATGGCGCTGACCGTCGAACCGGGTATCTACATTGGTGCCGACAATCAGGCCGTGGCCAAGAAGTGGCGCGGCATTGGCGTAAGGATCGAGGACGATGTGGTGGTGACCAGGCAAGGTTGTGAAATCCTCACTTCGGGCGTGCCACGCACGGTCGCCGAGATCGAGGCGCTGATGCAGGCTGCACGCAAGGACGCCGCATGAACCGGGTAAACCTGGCAATCATTGGTGGCGGCCTGGTGGGTGCAAGCCTGGCGTTGGCCTTGCAGGCCGGGGCCAAGGCCAGAGGCTGGAAGATCCTGCTGATCGAGCCGTTCGCCCCTAGCGACAGTTACCAGCCCAGCTACGATGCCCGCTCTTCGGCCTTGTCCTTCGGCACCCAGCAGATCTATCAGCAACTGGGCCTATGGCAGGCCATTGGCCAGCGCGCCGAGCCGATCCGGCAGATTCACGTCTCCGACCGTGGCCGCTTTGGCGCCACCCGCCTGGACGCCCAGGAAGAAGGCGTGCCGGCGCTGGGTTACGTGGTGGAGAACGCCTGGCTGGGCCAGTGCCTGTGGCAAGGCCTGGACAGCGAGGTGGTCAGCTGGCGCTGCCCGGCAGAAGTGACCGCGCTGCAGGCGGTCGACGGTGGCTACCAGCTGCGCTTGAACGACGACACCCAGCTGCAATGCGACCTGGCAGTGCTGGCCGATGGCGGCCGTTCTGGTTTGCGCGAGCAACTGGGCATCCAGGTGCGCCATACGCCCTACCAGCAAAGCGCCCTGATCGCCAACATCAGCCCTGGCGAGGCCCATGGCGGCCAGGCCTTCGAGCGCTTCACCGAAGACGGCCCCATGGCCCTGCTGCCATTGCCGGATAACCGCTGCGCGCTGGTATGGACCCGCCAGGGCATGGACGCCAAACGCCTTGCCGCCATCGACGAGCGCAGTTTCCTGCGCGAGTTGCAGGGGGTGTTCGGCTACCGGCTGGGCGCGCTGCGCCAGGTGGGTGCGCGGCATCTGTACCCGCTGTCGTTGATCGAAGCCCAGGAGCAGGTGCGGCCCCAGTTGGTGGTGCTGGGCAATGCTGCGCACAGCTTGCACCCGATTGCCGGGCAGGGGTTCAACTTGTCGTTGCGTGACGTGCAGGCGTTGGCCGAGGCGCTGCTTGCCGGCCCGCAGCGCCCGGGCGACCTGGCCACGCTGCAGGCCTACCACCAGCGCCAGCGCCTGGACCAGGCCATGACCATCGGCTTCTCCGACCAGGTCACCCGCCTGTTCGGCAGCCAGCAGCCGTTGCTGGCCGCCGGGCGCAACCTGGGCCTGCTCGGGCTCGACCTGCTGCCACCGGCCAAAAGCTGGTTCGCTCGCCAGGCGATGGGCCTGGGCACCCGCCCCGACCGGCAGGGCCAGGCATGAGCAACCCACGTAAACGCGCGCGCCGGGCGCGCATGCTGCGCTGGCTGTTGAACCTTTACCCGCCTTACCTGGGGGCAGGTATCCGCGTGCAGCACATCAGCCCGGACCTGCGCAGCGTGAAGGTGGCAATGAAGCTGACGCGCTGGAACCGCAATTACGTCGGTACCCAGTTTGGCGGCAGCCTGTATGCCATGGTCGACCCGTTCTACATGCTGTTGCTGATCGAGCAGCTGGGGCGCGACTACATTGTCTGGGACAAGGCCGCCAGCATCGATTTCATCGCGCCGGGCAAAGGCCCGGTGTTTGCCGAATTCCACGTCGATGACGCGCTGCTGGACGACATTCGCCAGCAGACCGCTACCGGCAAGAAGTGCCTGCCGCGTGTGCAGGTCGATATCCGCGATGGCGCCGGCGAACTGGTGGCGCGGGTCGATAAAACCCTATATGTGCGGCTCAAGCCGCAAGCGAGGCTGGCGTAGGCATGGAAATGCGCGCAGATCTGTTGATTGTCGGTGCCGGTATGGTCGGCAGCGCCCTGGCCCTGGCGTTACGCCACAGTGGCTTGCAAATCCTCTTGCTCGACGGCGGCCCGCTGACGGTCAAGCCGTTCGATGCCCAGGCGCCGTTCGAACCGCGTGTCAGCGCATTGTCGGCCGCCAGCCAGCGTATTCTCGAACGCCTCGGTGCTTGGGAGGGCATTGCCCAGCGGCGTGCCACGCCGTACTCCGACATGCATGTGTGGGACGGCAGCGGCACCGGGCAGATCCACTTTTCGGCAGCCAGCGTGCACGCCCAGGTGCTCGGCCATATCGTCGAGAATCGCGTGGTGCAGGACAGCCTGCTGGAGCGCCTGCACGACAGCGATGTCGGCCTGCTGGCCAACGCGCGGCTGGAACAACTGCGCCGCTCTGGCGATGACTGGCTGCTGACCCTGGCCGATGGCCGGCGCCTGCGCGCGCCGCTGGTGGTCGCGGCCGATGGCGCCCATTCGGCCGTGCGGCGGCTGGCCGGTTGCGACACCCGCGAATGGGATTACCTGCACCACGCCATCGTGACCAGCGTGCGTTGCAGCGCCGGGCACCAGGCCACAGCCTGGCAGCGCTTCACCGATGAGGGGCCGCTGGCCTTCCTGCCGTTGACCCGGGATGGCCAGCAAGACTGGTGCTCGATCGTCTGGTCGACCACGCCGGAGCAGGCCGAGCGGTTGATGGCGCTGGATGACGCTGCCTTCGTGCAGGCCCTGGAGCGGGCCTTCGAGGGGCGCCTAGGGAGCGTGTTGCAGGCCGACCCACGTGTGTGTGTACCGCTGCGTCAGCGTCACGCCAAGCGCTACGTGGAGCACGGCCTGGCGTTGGTGGGTGATGCGGCCCACACCATCCACCCCTTGGCCGGGCAGGGCGTCAACCTGGGGTTTCTGGATGCGGCGGTGCTGGCCGACGTACTGGGCAAGGCCTGCGAGCGTGGCGAACGGCTGGCGGATGTGAAGGTACTGAGCCGTTACGAGCGCCGGCGCATGCCGCATAACCTGGCGCTGATGGCGGCGATGGAAGGGTTCGAGCGGTTGTTCCAGGCCAACCCGCTGCCGTTGCGCTGGTTGCGCAACAGTGGGCTGAAGCTGGTGCAGCAGATGCCCGAAGCCAAGGCGATGTTCGTGCGCCAGGCGTTGGGGCTGTCCGGGGATTTGCCGGAATTGGCCAAGGCTTGAGATGGCCGGGGCCGCTTTGCGGCCCCTCTGCAACATTCGGTAACGGCTCAAAGGATGAGCAAGAAAATGGGATTCACTACCATTTGCGCCTCTCATACCTTCCGAGGAGCGCTTTCCATGTTGCCACGCAAGCCCCTACTGGCCGCCCTGGCCCTGACTTTGTTCGGCGGCACCGCCCAGGCAGCGGAAGAAGTGGTGGTGTACTCCTCGCGCATCGATGAGCTGATCAAACCGGTGTTCGATGCCTATACCGCCAAAACCGGCGTCAAGATCAAGTTCATCACCGACAAGGAAGCGCCGCTGATGCAGCGCATCAAGGCCGAGGGCGACAATGGCGTGGCCGACCTGCTGCTGACCGTCGATGCCGGCAACCTGTGGCAGGCCGAGCAAATGGGCATCCTGCAGCCGATCAAGTCCGCCACCATCGACCAGAACATTCCGCCGCAGTACCGCGCCTCGTCCCATGACTGGACCGGCCTCAGCTTGCGCGCGCGCACCATCGTCTACTCCAGCGAGCGGGTCAAACCGGCAGAGTTGAGCACCTACGAGGCCCTGGCCGACAAGCAATGGGAAGGCCGCCTGTGCCTGCGCACGGCGAAAAAGGTCTACAACCAGTCGCTGACCGCCACCCTGATCGAAACCCATGGCGAGGCGAAGACCGAGCAAATCGTCAAAGGCTGGGTCAACAACCTGTCCACCGATGTGTTCTCCGACGACAACGCGGTGATCCAGGCCATCGAGGCCGGCCAGTGCGACGTGGGCATCGTCAACACCTACTACTACGGCCGCCTGCACAAGCAGAACCCGCAGTTGCCGGTGAAGCTCTTCTGGCCCAACCAGGGCGACCGTGGCGTGCACGTGAACCTGTCGGGCATTGGCCTGACCAAACATGCACCGCACCCCGAGGCAGCGACCAAGCTGGTGGAATGGATGACGGGTGAAGAAGCGCAGAAACTGTTCGCCGACATCAACCAGGAATTCCCGGCCAACCCGAAGGTCAGGCCATCGGAAGAAGTGGCAGCGTGGGGCAGCTTCAAGGCAGACAGGATTCCGGTGGAAATTGCCGGCAAACGCCAGGCTGAAGCCATCCGCTTGATGGATCGGGCTGGCTGGAATTAAGCGCCGGGCTTTATCCTCTCGGGGCCTGAAAGGGCCTCTTCGCGGGCTCGCCCGCTCCCACAGGATCTGCACTGCCCTTGAGATTTGGGCAGTCCCTGTGGGAGCGGGCGAGCCCGCGAACGACCGCAAAGCGGTCGCAAACCAGCCATAGAGACATTCACCTTGTCCCACACCCCCCAACGCCGCTGGTACTTGCCGGTATCGCTGATCGCTGCCCTGGTGCTCCTGCCCCTCAGCGTGCTGCTGCTGTCGTGGCAATCCATAGACGTGCAGATCTGGTCGCACCTGCTCGACACCCAGATGAGCCGCCTGCTGGGTAACACCCTGACGCTGGTTCTGGGGGTGGGCATCGGCGTCACCGTGCTGGGCGTCAGCCTGGCCTGGCTCACCAGCCTCTGTGAGTTCCCCGGCCGGCGCTGGCTGGACTGGGCGCTGATGTTGCCGTTCGCCATACCCGCCTATGTGCTGGCTTTCGTGTTCGTCGGCCTGCTGGACTTCGCGGGCCCGGTGCAGACCGCACTGCGCGAGGTATTCGGCCCCATGCGCCTGCCCCGGGTGCGCTCTACCGGCGGGGTCATCATCGTGCTGGTGCTGGTGTTCTACCCCTATGTCTACCTGCTGGCGCGCACGGCGTTCCTGGCACAGGGCAAAGGCTTGATGGAGGCCGCGCGGGTGCTTGGGTTATCACCCTTGCAGGCCTTCTGGCGGGTGGCGCTGCCGATGGCGCGGCCGGCGATCGGCGCCGGTGTCGCCCTGGCGCTGATGGAAACCCTGGCCGATTTCGGCGCGGTGGCGGTGTTCAATTTCGACACCTTCACCACAGCCATCTACAAGACCTGGTACGGGTTTTTCAGCCTGTCCAGCGCAGCCCAGCTGGCCAGCCTATTGCTGCTGGCGGTGATGCTGGTGCTGTACGGCGAGCGCCGCGCCCGCGGCGCCAGCCGCAGTGGCAACGAGCGGCCACGCGGGCAGGCGCTGTACCGCTTGCGCGGGCTGAAGGCGTTGCTGGCCAGCGGCTGGTGCCTGCTGGTGTTCGCCTGCGCCTTCGTCATCCCGCTGCTGCAACTGCTGGCGTGGTTCTGGCAGCGCGGGCGGCATGACCTGGACGAGCGCTATGTCGGCCTGGTGTCGCACACCTTGTACCTGGGCGCCATGGCCGCGCTGCTCACCGTGAGCGCAGCATTGCTGCTGGCCTTCGCCCGACGCCAGGCGCCGAGCGCCGGCATACGCGCCGGGGTCGGCCTGGCCAACCTGGGCTATGCCTTGCCCGGTTCGGTGTTGGCGGTGTCGATCATGCTGGCCTTCAGTTACCTGGACAACCAGCTGGTCATCCCGTTGTCCGGCTGGTTGGGCGGGGCCGGCAAACCGTTGCTGCTCGGCAGCCTGTCGGCCTTGCTGCTGGCTTACCTGGTGCGCTTTATCGCCGTGGCTTACGGGCCACTGGAAAGCAGCCTGGAGCGCATTCGGCCTTCTTTGCCCGAGGCTTCACGCAGCCTGGGTGTCGGCGGTGCCAGGTTGTTCCTCAAGGTCTACCTGCCGCTGTTGCTGCCTGGCGCCCTCAGCGCCGCCCTGTTGGTGTTTGTCGACGTACTCAAGGAAATGCCGGCCACCTTGCTGATGCGGCCGTTCGGCTGGGACACGCTTGCTGTGCGGGTTTTCGAGATGACCAGTGAAGGCGAATGGGCGCGAGCGTCGTTGCCCGCCCTTACGCTGGTGCTGGTGGGCCTGTTGCCGGTCATCGGCCTGATCCGCCGTTCGGCCCGTCGACCCGGCCACGGTCACTGAGGGTGCCAGCGCGCGGGCTTGCGGCTACAATGCGCGGCATTCGCGCGGCGGGTGTCAAACAACAAGAGCTGACGCGCAACGTCATCGACCGCCGCCGCTTCGCCACGCCCGGAAGGAGAAACCCATGGGACAGCGCACGCTTTTGTACGACCTGCACCTGGCGCTAGGCGCCAAAACGGTCGATTTCGGTGGCTGGGACATGCCCCTGCACTATGGCTCGCAGGTCGAGGAGCACCATCAGGTGCGCAGCGATTGCGGGGTGTTCGATGTCTCCCACATGACTGTGATCGATGTCGATGGTAGCGATGCCACCGCCTGGCTGCAGCGCCTGCTGGCCAACGATGTGGCCCGCCTCGTCGACACTGGCAAAGCGCTATACAGCCCGTTGCTGCAGGCGCAGGGCGGAGTGATCGACGACCTGATCGTATACCGTACGGAACATGGCTATCGCCTGGTCACCAACGCCGCTACCCGCGCCAAGGTGCTCGGCTGGCTGCAGCAGCAGCGTGACGGTTTTGCCGTGGACTTCAAGGTCCGCCCCGACCTGGCCATCCTCGCCATCCAGGGCCCGCGTGCCCGAGAAAAGGTTGCGCCCCTGCTTAGCGCCGCGCGTGCCGCGCTGATCCGCGAACTGCGCCCATTCGAGGGCTTTGCCGAAGGCGACTGGTTCATTGCCCGCACCGGTTATACCGGTGAAGACGGCCTCGAGATCATCTTCCCTGGCGACCAGGCCGTGGGCTTCTTCAACGACCTGGTGGGTGCTGGCATCGCCCCCAGCGGCCTTGGCGCCCGCGACACCCTGCGCCTGGAAGCCGGCATGAACCTGTACGGCCAGGACATTGACGAGCAGCACACCCCGCTTACCTCCAACCTGGGCTGGAGCATTGCCTGGGAGCCTGCCGAGCGTGACTTCATTGGCCGCGCTGCCCTGTTGGCGGAAATCGAGCACGGTGTGCAGGAAAAACTGGTCGGCCTGGTACTGGAAGAGCGCGGCGTGCTGCGCGCCCATCAGGTCGTGCGTGTCGCCGGTATTGGCGAAGGGGAGATCACCAGTGGTAGTTTCTCGCCTACGCTGAGCAAGTCCATTGCCTTGGCGCGCGTGCCCATGGCCACTGGTGACCGGGCCGAGGTGGAAATTCGCGGCAAGTGGTACCCGGTGCGGGTGGTCAAACCGACCTTCGTGCGCCACGGCAAGATCCTGATCTGAACCATTATTTACCGGCGGGCGTACCGCTGAGCCAATCGAGGAATTCAAGACATGAGCAATATCCCCGCCGAACTGCGTTTCGCCGAAAGCCACGAGTGGGCCCGCCTGGAAGCTGACGGCAGCGTCACCGTGGGCATCAGCGACCACGCCCAGGAGGCCTTGGGTGACGTGGTGTTCGTCGAGCTTGCCGAAGTCGGCAAGGTGTTCGCCGCGGGCGACGCTGCCGGTGTGGTCGAGTCGGTCAAGGCCGCTTCGGACATCTATGCCCCGGTGGGTGGCGAAGTGATCGCGGTGAACGAAGAGCTGGCTGACAGCCCGGAGCAGCTCAACGAGGAGCCTTACGGGGCGTGGATCTTCAAGCTCAAACCAAGCGACAAGGCCGAGCTGGACAAGCTGCTGGATGCTGCTGGTTACAAGGCTGCTATCGGCGAATAAGGCTTCAGGCCTGATCGCCGGCAAGCCAGCTCCCACAGAGATTGCATCAGGGCTGACAGGTGGTCGCCACAAGATATGCAGTGCCAGTGAGATCGAGCGCCGCCCGCGCGGCGCATCGCGAGCTGCGCTCGCTCCTACGTTTGTTTTGGGCCAGTAACCCCTGTGCCACGTGCGCGCGACCGCCTTGTTTGTACCGCGCGATAATGAGGCATGCGCCAAGGCGTTCGCGCACAAATCCCACAGGAATAATTGGCCCGAAACAAACGTAGGAGCGAGCGCAGCTCGCGATGCGCCGCGCGGGCGGCGCTCGATCTCACAGGCGCTGCATATCTTCTGACAAACACCTGTCAGCCCTGATGCGATCCCTGTGGGAGCCGGCTTGCCGGCGATAGGGCCGGTACTGACCAAACAAGTTTCCCCGCACAACCGGCAATCCCTTCCTAGACTTGTAGTCTCCATGAGAGCTGTTCCAGGAAGAGAGCGTGGTCATGTCCCAGTCGCCGTCCCTGCATCAACTGCAAGAGCTCAACCCGTTCCTGCGTCGCCACCTGGGCCCGGATGCCGCCGAGCAGCAGGCCATGCTCAACGCACTGGGCGTGGCGAGCCGCGCCGAGCTGATCGAGCAAACCGTTCCGCCAGGCATACGCCTCAAGCGCCCCCTCGACCTGCCTCCGGCACTCGACGAGCAGGCGGCCTTGGCCAAACTCGCGGGTTACGCTGCGCAAAATCAGGTATGGACCAGCCTGATCGGCATGGGCTACCACGGCACCATCACCCCCACGGTCATCCTGCGCAACGTGCTGGAAAACCCCGGCTGGTACACCGCCTACACGCCTTACCAGCCTGAAATAGCCCAGGGCCGGCTGGAGGCGCTCCTGAACTACCAGCAGATGGTCATCGACCTGACCGGGCTGGCCCTGGCCAACGCCTCGCTGCTGGACGAGGCGACTGCCGCCGCCGAGGCCATGGCCCTGGCCAAGCGCGTGGCGCGCAGCAAGAGCAACGCATTCTTCGCCGATGAGCACTGCCACCCGCAAACCCTGTCAGTGCTCAAGACCCGCGCCGAAGGCTTCGGCTTCGAACTGATCATCGACTCTGTGGATAACCTGAACACGCATGCGGTATTCGGCGCCTTGCTGCAGTACCCCGATACCCACGGCGAGGTGCGCGACCTGCGCCCGCTGATCGAGCACTTGCATGGCCAGCACGCCCTGGCCTGCGTGGCTGCCGACCTGCTCAGCCTGGTACTGCTCACGCCGCCCGGCGAGCTGGGTGCCGATGTGGTGTTGGGTTCCAGCCAGCGCTTTGGTGTACCGATGGGTTACGGCGGGCCACATGCGGCGTATTTCGCCTGCCGCGACGATTACAAGCGGGCCATGCCCGGGCGCATCATCGGCGTGTCGCGTGATGCCCGTGGCAACACCGCGCTGCGCATGGCCCTGCAAACCCGCGAACAGCATATTCGCCGTGAAAAAGCCAACTCCAACATCTGCACGGCGCAGGTGCTGCTGGCCAACATCGCCGGCTTCTACGCGGTCTACCACGGCCCGCGAGGCCTTCAGCGCATTGCCCAGCGCGTGCACCGGCTGACGGTCATTCTGGCGGCCGGCCTTGCGGCCAAAGGCATCAAGCGCCTCAACCAGCACTTCTTCGACACCCTTACCCTCGACGTGGGTGGCGCACAGGCAGCCGTCATCGAGAGCGCTGAAGCCGCACAGGTCAACCTGCGCATACTGGGCCGTGGCCACCTGGGCGTGAGCCTGGATGAAACCTGCAACGAGCAGACAGTGCTGCGCCTGTTGGACATTTTCGTGGGGGTTGACCACGGGCTGGACATCGCCGCGCTTGACCAGTCGGCCCTGGCCGAAGGCATTCCGCCCAGCCTGGTGCGGCATTCGCCGTTCCTTGCCCACCCGGTGTTCAACCTGCACCACAGCGAAACCGAGATGCTGCGCTACCTCAAGCAGCTGGAGAACAAGGACCTGGCGCTGAACCAGTCGATGATTCCGCTGGGCTCCTGCACCATGAAGCTCAATGCTACCAGCGAGATGATCCCGATCACCTGGCCTGCTTTCGCTCAGCTGCACCCGTTCGCCCCGGTGGGGCAGGCCGTCGGGTACAAGGCGATGATCGACGAGCTGGAAAGCTGGCTGTGCACCATTACTGGCTTCGATGCCATCTGCATGCAGCCCAACTCCGGGGCCCAGGGTGAGTACGCTGGCCTGATGGCGATTACCCGCTACCACCGCAGCTGCCAGCAACCGCAGCGTACCTTGTGCCTGATCCCGTCGTCGGCCCACGGCACCAACCCGGCGTCGGCACAGATGGCCGGCATGGAGGTGGTGATAGTCGATTGCGATCAGGGCGGCAACGTCGACCTGGCAGACCTCAAGGCCAAGGCCGGTGCAGCCGGTGAGCGCCTGTCGTGCCTGATGATCACCTACCCCTCAACCCACGGCGTGTACGAAGAGGGCATTCGCGAAATCTGTGACGTGGTGCACCAGCACGGCGGCCAGGTGTACATGGACGGCGCCAACCTCAATGCCCAGGTGGGGTTGGCGCGCCCTGCCGACATCGGTGCCGATGTGTCGCACATGAACCTGCACAAGACCTTCTGCATCCCCCACGGCGGTGGTGGTCCGGGCATGGGGCCGATCGGTGTTCGCGCTCATCTGCAACCCTTCGTCGCCAGTCACCCGGTGGTACCGGTCCCCGGCCTGGATCCGAGCAACAGTGCGGTCAGCGCTGCGCCCTGGGGCAGCGCCAGCATTCTGCCGATCAGCTGGATGTACATTGCCATGATGGGCCCGCAACTGGCTGACGCCAGCGAGGTGGCGATCCTCTCTGCCAACTACCTGGCCAGCCAGCTGGCTGGGGCCTTCCCGGTGCTCTACCGCGGGCGTAACCAGCGCGTGGCCCATGAGTGCATACTCGATCTGCGGCCGTTGAAGGCGCTGACGGGCATCAGCGAGGAGGACGTGGCGAAGCGCCTGATGGACTACGGCTTCCATGCACCGACCATGTCGTTCCCGGTGCCGGGTACGCTGATGGTGGAACCGACCGAAAGTGAGTCCAAGGCGGAGCTGGACCGCTTTATCGAAGCGATGCTGGCAATTCGCGCGGAGATCGCGGACGTTCAGGATGGCAAGTGGCCGGCAGAGAACAGCCCGCTCAGGCATGCGCCGCATACCTTGGCCGATGTCCTGGGCATATGGGACAGGCCCTACAGCCTGGAGCAGGCGGTGGCACCGGCTGCGCATGTGCGCCAACACAAGTACTGGCCGGCGGTTAACCGGGTCGACAACGTGTATGGGGACCGCAACCTGTTCTGTGCCTGTGTGCCGGTGGAGGCTTATCGCTGATAGCGCAGGGGTGACCGATTGGGCGCGCAGCGCGCGCCCCGGGGTTTTACTCGGCTACCGCATTCTTGGCCAGGATGGCATTGGCCAGCTCCATGTCCGAGGCCTGCAGCCCCGGGTTCTCGGCCCGCGCCTGGTGCATGGCGGCTTCCAGGAACGGCCCACGAATCGCACCTTCGCTGGCAACGAAGCTGCTGGCGTCGTCCTGCGCGGCGAGGACAAGCTTGTGGTCCCGCGACGTCAGGTAGGTCGAACCAGTCGTTGCCCCGGAAGAAATCACGTTACGCCAAAAGGTATCAGCCATGGCCGAGCCCATAGGCAGCGAGAGCAGGGCAGCGGCGGCAACGGCAGTTTTGAGACGCATGTTGAAACACCTCGAAGGGTGGGGGTTGAAGATGCGCCGTTGGATCTTTTCCAATGGGGCAAGTTCCTGAATGCCGGGGCTTTTCGTCAGCCGCAGACGCGCAATACCTCATGCATGCAGGTCTGCCCAGTGGTCACCTTGGCCTCGCCACAACGGCGAAGGTCCACCAGGCCATCGGCCCGGGCCTGTTGCCGCAGAATGGTCAGGTCGGCATCCCGGCCGATCAGCGCGCGCAGCTGGTCGCTGGGCTCGAGCAGTTCAAACAAACCGGTGCGGCCATGAAAGCCGGTGCCTCGGCAGGTACGGCAGTGGGCGCAGGTATTCGCCTGGCAGTCCGGGCACAGGGTGCGTACCAGGCGCTGGGCCATGACGCCGACCAGCGTCGCCTTGATCAGGTAGTCGGCCACGCCCAGTTCCTGCAGGCGGGTGATGGCCGCGCAGGCATCGTTGGTGTGCAGAGTAGACAGCACCAAATGCCCGGTCAGGGCGGCCTGTACCGCCACCAGGGCCGTTTCGCGGTCGCGAATTTCGCCGATCATGATGATGTCCGGATCCTGACGCAGCAGGGCGCGTACCCCGGCGGCAAAACCAAGGTCCAGGGCGGGCTGCACCTGCAACTGGTTGAACGCCGGCTCCAGGCGCTCGATGGGGTCTTCGATGGTGCACAGGTTGACCTGTGGCGTGGCCAATAGCTTGAGGCTGGTATACAGCGTGCTCGTCTTGCCGGAGCCGGTGGGGCCGGTCACCAGGATGATGCCCTGGCGCTTGCCCAGCAGGCGCTGCCACTGGGCCAGTTGCTGGCCTTGCAGGCCGAGGCGGTCGAAGCCCTCGTGCAGTTGCTGCGGGTCGAACAGGCGCAGCACCAGCTTTTCGCCGTAGGCGGTTGGCAGGGTCGACAGCCGTAGCTCGACCTCACCGCCGCCGGGCAGGCGGCTGTGCAGGCGGCCGTCCTGCGGCCGGCGCTTTTGCGCCACATCCATGCGCCCCAGGTGCTTGAGGCGGCTGACCAGTGCCAAGGTTACGCCGGCAGGAAAGGCGTACACGTTATGCAGCAGGCCGTCGATGCGGTAGCGCAACTGGCCCTGATCGCGGCGGGGTTCCAGGTGAATGTCGCTGGCACGTTGTTCGATAGCGTACTGCAGCAACCAGTCGACGATGTGCACGATGTGCGCGTCGTCGGCGCTGGCTTCGGCCTGGCGCTTGCCCAGTTCCAGCAGTTGCTCGAGTTCGCCCAGGCCGGCGGCCTGCTGGTATTGCGCGCCTTTTACCGACTGGGCGAGGTGCTCGAACGACTGCCCTGCCTGGCGGATCTGCAACGGGCTGGCCAGCACCCGGCGAATCGGCCGGCCCAGGCTGCGGGCCAGGTCGGCCTGCCAGTCGTTCTGGTAGGGCTCGGCACTGGCGACGGTAACGCCGAGGGCGTCGGCTGCGACGATGAGGATGCCGTGGCGCTGGGCGAAGGCCGGTGCGATCAGGCCGCTGACCTGGGGCAGGTCGAGCTGCATGGGGTCGATGCGCAGGTAAGGCTGGCCGACCTTGCGGGCCAGCCATTGGCAAAGGTGCTCAAGGTCCAGCTGCTGGCCAGGCTGTTGGCGGTGTTCCAGGCTGCAGGCGGCGATCTGTTCGAGCGGATGGCAAGCGGGGTGGGCGGCGGCGTTGTCGAGCACGTGCTCGGCGTCGTTGGCGTGCAGGTGCTGGTCGGCGACCAGGGCGGCGAGCACGTGTTCAAGGTCGAGGGTCATTGTGTGGGGGCTATGCATGCTGGGCGTCCGTGCCTGATCGGGAATGTGCCGATCAGGCTAGCCGGGCGGGGCGCTGGCATCACGGGGGAAGGGTTTCGGGGTTTTACACGTACGGTGTAGAGGCATTCCGCAAGGCTATAGGCCAATGCCAGTCAGTTAAGTAATTTGGGGCCGCTTTGCGACCCTTCGCGGGCACGCCCGCTCCCACAGGGGATCGCGCATTTCTTGAGTTCAGCGCCTAACGTGTGGGAGCGGGCGTGCCCGCGAAGGGCTGCAGAGCAGCCCCAGTAACGCTTAACTGACAGGCATAAGGCAGCCTTTATTCGCTATGATTTGACCATTTTGCTTGGCTACCGAATTGAGCAATTCGTCAGCACCCACTATGGAGAAACAGCAATGCATAGCGAGCTGGACGCCTACGATCGGCGCATTCTTGAACTGCTGCAAGAGGACGCTTCGCTTTCCAGCGCGCAGATTGCCGAGCGTGTGGGGCTGTCACAGTCACCGTGCTGGCGGCGTATCCAGCGTTTGAAGGACGAGGGGGTGATTCGTGGGCAGGTGACCTTGCTCGACCGCAAGAAGATCGGCCTGAACACCCAGATATTCGCCGAGGTGAAGCTCAATGCCCACGGGCGCTCCAACTTTACCGAATTCACCGAGGCCATTCGCGGCTTCCCGGAGGTGCTGGAATGCTATGTGCTGATGGGCGCGGTGGATTTTTTGCTGCGCATCGTTACCTCGGATATCGAGGCCTATGAGCGGTTCTTCTTCGAAAAGCTGTCGAACGTGCCGGGGATTCAGGAAGTAAACTCGATTGTGGCGCTTTCAGAGATCAAGTCCACGACCAGCCTGCCGCTCAAGACCCGCTGACGTGGTTTCGTGTGGGAGCGGCCTTGCGTCGCGAAAGGGCCGCAAAGCGGCCCCGGCAGTATCTGCTTGAAGCGCAGACACCGAGGGCGCTTCGCACCCCTTTCGCGACGCAAGGCCGCTCCTACAGGGCCGCATCAGGCCTTGAGCAGGTGCTTCCAGCCACGGCTCTGGTCGACTGCCCGAGCCTGGTCGATGCGTGCTTCCAGCACTTCATCGCTGATCGGCAGTTCGGCCAGCTCATGCAGCTTCTTCAGGTCGCCATACAGGCGGTCCATCTGCGGTGCTTCCAGCACCTGGCGGGCGTGGTGCAGCCAGGCCAGCAATTGTTCGATCCGCGGCAGCTGCTCAGCCAGGTCTTCGGGGCGCTGGGTGTACAGCGGCAGCTTCAGTGCACGGCCTTCTTCACCCAGCAAATGGCCCATCCAGCTGGCCAGCTGCGCCTTGCCCTGGCGTTCGCCACGGCCTTTGCGTTCCACTGTCCAGGTGCGGGCCAGCAGCCAGCGTGAGGTTTCCAGCGAGAACTGGCCCCAGCGCACGTCTTCCAGCTCTTCGGCAAACTGCTCGGGCGCGGCGCGGCGGATGTCTTCGTCGTCGTTACCGGCCTGCACCAGCGGGCGCCAGTCTTCCAGCAGGGCGTCGAGGCTGCTGCGCAGTTCACGGGTAGCGGCACGCGGTGCGGCCTGGCCCAGGCTGGCGGTCAAGGCACGCAGTTCGCTCAGGCACTCGACCCAGTCCTGCAACAGGCGCCAGTGGCCATTGTGGCGGTACTGCTCGGCCAGGCGCTGGCTGCTGCCCAGCAGTTGCCAGGCCAGGGCGGCGTAGGCGTCGTCCACGGCCATTTCCGCGTCCAGCTCGGCACCTGGCAGGCCCAGCTCATAGCTGTCTGGCTCCAGCAGGCGATAGCCGCGCTCGGCCTTGCTGATGTCGCACGGCATCAACGGCAGGCTGGCGGCCAGCTCGGCGGCCAGTTCCAGCAGTGCCTGCGGCTCACCTTCGCGCAGCTCCAGTTCCAGCTCGCAGATGGCTTCCTTGCGCTTGCCGGCGACCACGAAGCCTTGGTCCAGCGCGGCCTCGATCACCACCTTGCTTTTGCCACGGCCCCAGGCGATTTCGGCGAACTCGCGGGTGAAGTCCGTGGTGAACAGTGGCTTGATGGTCTTTTTGTCCAGGCCGGCCAGTTGTTCGGGCCAGCAGGTGGCATCGAGCTTTTTCAGGTCCAGCTTGGGCTTGTCCAGGTTCCACTCGTACTCATTGCGCTCCGACAGGCCCGCTACGCTCTGGCCGCGGCACTTGAGGGTCTGGATGACCACATCGCCATCGCGACGCAGGCGCAGGGCCACGCGGGCAGCAGACAGCTCACGCTCGGCAGTGTCGAAGTACTGGTTGGTCAGTTCGCGGGTCTGCCAGCCGGACTTGTTGCGCTTTTTCAGCAGAGGGTGCTCGCGCAGGGCGGCAAGGGTCTCGCGGCTGGCGCGTAGCTTGAGTTCGGTTTCTTTGTGCATCACAGACTCGAAGGAGGGGGCGTGGTTGGCAAGGAGTTTACAGCAGTCGGCCGCGCTCTGTCGGGTCGCGGTGGTTTCTTCGCGGGCTCGCCCGCGAAGAAGCCCACACGCTTGCCCTGGGAACGATAGGCATTGTTATGATGGGCAACGCTTCCCAGGAGTACGCGCATGCCGTTGCCGACGCTGAAAGACCAGTTTGCCGCCTTGATCGCCGCGCCTTCGGTCAGTTGCACCCAGCCAGCGCTGGACCAGTCCAACCGCCAGGTCATCGAGCTGCTGGCCGGTTGGCTGGGCGACCTGGGGTTCCAGTGTGACATTCAGCAGGTCAGCCCCGGCAAGTTCAACCTGCTGGCCAGCCGCGGCACCGGCCCGGGCGGCCTTGTGCTGGCGGGGCACAGCGACACCGTGCCCTACGACGAACAACTGTGGCGCAGTGACCCGCTGAAGCTGACAGAAACCGACGGGCGCTGGGTTGGCCTGGGTAGCTGCGACATGAAAGGGTTCTTCGCCCTGATCATCGAAGCCGTCATTCCGCTGCTGGAGCACGATTTCAAGCAGCCCCTGCTGATCCTCGCCACCTGTGACGAAGAAAGCTCCATGTCTGGTGCCCGCGCCCTGGCCGAGGCCGGCCAGCCGTTGGGGCGAGCGGCGGTGATCGGCGAACCGACCGGGCTGCGGCCGATCCGCATGCACAAGGGCATCCTCATGGAGCGCATCGACATCCTGGGGCGCAGCGGCCATTCCTCGGACCCAAGCCTGGGCCACAGCGCCATGGAAGCCATGCACGCGGTCATGGGCGAGCTGATGGGCCTGCGCCAGCAATGGCAGCAAACCTACCGCAACCCACAGTTCAGCGTGCCCACCCCGACCATGAACTTTGGCTGCATCCACGGCGGCGACAACCCAAACCGTATCTGCGGCCAGTGCGCACTGGAGTTCGACCTTAGGCCTTTGCCGGGCATGGATGCCGAGCAGTTGCGGTCGGCCATCCGCGAGAAACTGCAGCCGCTGGCCGAGCGCCACGAGGTCCGTATCGACTACGCACCGCTGTTCCCGGAGGTGCCGCCGTTCGAGCAGGCGGCCGATGCCGAGCTGGTGCAGGTAGCCGAACGCCTGACCGGCCATCGCGCCGAAGCGGTGGCGTTCGGCACCGAAGCACCTTATCTTCAGCAGCTGGGTTGCCAGACCATCGTGTTGGGCCCCGGCGACATCGCCTGCGCCCACCAGCCTGGCGAATACCTTGAAATGTCACGAATCGAGCCTACCGTGCGTCTATTGCGTGACCTGATCCGGCACTATTGCCTGCACTAAACGTCAATCGTACTGATTCGTTCCTGCCTAGAGGAGACCGCGCGTGACCGCAAGCCTGTTCCGACGATGATCCTGAACGCCCCGTGTATCGCCGTTCTCCGTCCACTTATTCACAGGCCCTGTCATGCCCGATTACGTCAACTGGCTGCGTCATGCCTCCCCGTACATCAATGCCCATCGCGACTGCACCTTCGTGGTCATGCTGCCTGGCGATGGGGTAGAGCACCCCAACTTCGGCAATATCGTCCACGACCTGGTCCTCCTGCACAGCCTTGGCGTGCGCCTGGTACTGGTGCACGGCTCGCGCCCGCAGATCGAAAGCCGTCTGGCTGAGCGCGGCCTGACGCCGCATTACCACCGCGGCCTGCGCATCACCGATGCCGCCACCCTGGATTGCGTGATCGACGCTGTCGGCGCCCTGCGCCTGGCCATCGAGGCGCGCCTGTCGATGGACATCGCGGCCTCACCGATGCAGGGCTCTCGCCTGCGCGTGGCGTCCGGCAACCTGGTCACCGCACGGCCGATCGGTGTGCTCGAGGGGGTGGACTACCACCACACAGGCGAAGTGCGCCGGGTCGACCGCAAGGGCATCAGCCGCCTGCTCGACGAGCGCTCCATCGTGCTGTTGTCGCCCTTGGGTTACTCACCCACCGGGGAGATCTTCAACCTGGCCTGCGAGGACGTCGCTACCCGGGCGGCCATCGACCTGGGTGCCGACAAGCTGCTGCTGTTCGGCGCCGAGCCAGGTTTGCTGGACGCAGACGGCAAGCTGATACGCGAGCTGCGCCCACAACAGGTGGCCCCGCACCTGCAGCGCCTGGGCAGCGATTACCAGGGCGAGTTGCTGGATGCTGCGGCTGAAGCCTGCAAGGGCGGCGTCGCGCGTAGCCACATCGTCAGTTATGCCGAAGACGGCGCCCTGCTGACCGAGCTGTTCACCCGCGGCGGGGGCGGCACGCTGGTATCGCAGGAGCAGTTCGAGGTGGTGCGCGAGGCGACCATCGAAGACGTCGGTGGCTTGCTCGACCTGATCAGCCCGCTGGAAGAGCAGGGCATCCTGGTGCGTCGCTCGCGCGAGGTGCTGGAGCGTGAGATCGAGCAATTCAGTGTGGTCGAGCGCGAAGGCATGATCATCGCCTGTGCGGCGCTGTACCCGATTGCCGATTCCGAGGCCGGCGAGCTGGCGTGCCTCGCGGTCAACCCGGAGTACCGCCATGGTGGGCGCGGCGACGAATTGCTGGAACGCATCGAGAGCCGTGCGCGGCAAATGGGCTTGAGTACCCTGTTCGTGCTTACCACGCGCACGGCGCACTGGTTCCGCGAACGTGGCTTTGCGCCGAGTGGCGTGGAGCGGCTGCCGGCAGCGCGGGCTTCGCTGTACAACTACCAGCGTAATTCGAAGATTTTCGAGAAGTCTTTGTAAACCTGTACCGGCCCTATCGCCGGCAAGCCGGCTCCCACAGGGAAAGCGCCAGCCCTGAAGGTTGTGCAGTACCTGTGGGAGATTCTATGGTTCCTGGCAAGGGTAGCCGGAGCATCTTCAGCGCCTGTGAGATCGAGCGCCGCCC